>JBBQSR010000401.1:0-4022 GCA_038234855.1 Ktedonobacterales bacterium
GGTGTCGCCCGCCAGGTACGGTTCGTAGGTGAGCAGTCGGTCGAAGAATGGCGCGGTGGTGGTGATGCCGCCAATGGTATATTCGCTGAGGGCACGGCGAGCGCGCTGGATGGCGAGGTCGCGCGTGGGTGCCCACACGCACAGCTTCGACAGCAGCGAGTCGTAGTGCGGCGGCACGCTATAGCCGCGATAGAGGTGCGAGTCGACGCGCACGCCGGGGCCACCGGGGGGCAGATATTCCTCGATGTCGCCCGTGACGGGGCGGAAGTCGTGGTCGGCATCCTCCGCGCAGATGCGCAGTTCCAGCGCGTGCCCCTGAATCTGCACGTCGCGCTGGGTGATGGCGAGCGGCTCGCCCGCCGCGATGAGGATCTGTTGCCGCACCAGATCGATCCCCGTCACCAATTCCGTGATGGGATGCTCGACCTGCAACCGCGTATTCATCTCCATGAAATAGTAACGACCCTGCTCGTCGAGCAGAAACTCCATCGTGCCCGCACCGCGATAGCCGATGCTGAGTGCCGTCTTGACCGCCCGCGCGCCGATTTCCTCGCGCAGTTGCGGCGTCAGGACGGTGCTGGGCGCTTCCTCTAGCACCTTTTGGCGGCGACGTTGCAGCGAACAGTTGCGCTCGCCCAGGTGGATGCCATTGCCGTGGGCGTCGCACAAGATCTGGATCTCGATATGCCGCGCGCGGGCCAGATAGCGTTCCAGGTAGATGCCATCATCGTTGAAGGCTTCGCGCACCTCGCGTTGTGCCGTGGTGAAAAGGTGCGTGAACTCGCTGCGCTGCTGCGCCGGACGGATGCCCCGCCCGCCGCCGCCCGCGACGGCCTTGAGGATCATCGGGAAGCCGATCTCGTCGAAGTATCGCTCGGCCTCGCGCACGGTACGCAGGATGGGCGTGCCAGGCAGCACGGGCAAACCGGTGTCGATGGCCACCTGTCGCGCGTGGACCTTATCGCCCATCTTCGTGACGGCGGCGGAGGGCGGCCCGATAAAGACCAACCCGCACTCCTCTACGATCTCCGCGAACCCCGCGTTCTCTGAGAGGAAGCCATAGCCAGGGTGAATGGCCTCGCAGCCCGTCAGCAACGCCGCGCTGATGATGTTGGGGATGTTGAGGTAGCTCTTGGAGCTTTGCCCCGGCCCGATGCAGACCGATTCATCGGCCATCTGCACGGGCAGTGATTCACGGTCGGCCTCTGAATGGGCGACGACCGCCTGAATCCCCATCTCGTGACAGGCGCGTATCACACGCAGGGCGATCTCCCCACGATTGGCAATCAAAATCTTTTGGAACATCCGCCGCCGCGCTCCCCCAAGATGAAATGGTGGCGCACGCCACGCGCCCAGTATAGCATATGCGGGGAATCGCGCCCAGGCTATCGTTTTGGTTGGTTGCGTTTCTTCTCTTTACGCTATGCTCATGAGAGATAGTGTATTGGTAAACAACACAGACAATGGGTTCAGCCGACGACAAGCCACACATGAGGCATATCGTCCTGATAGGAGGTATAACGCGATGAGCCAACCAGACCTGGGTTTCATTCACCAGTTCATGCCGGCGACGGGGGCCGACCTGCCGACGCTGTTGCTGCTGCACGGCACGGGCGGCGACGAAAACGACCTGCTGGACCTGGGACGGATGCTGCTGCCGGGAGCGGCGCTGCTGAGTCCGCGCGGCCAGGTCAGCGAGGGGGGCATGGCGCGCTTCTTTCGCCGTCTGGCCGAGGGCGTCTTTGACCAAGACGACCTGCGCCGCCGCACCGATGAACTGGCCCGTTTCATCACCGACGCGAGCACCCGCTACGGTTTCGCGGCGGAGCGCGTGGTCGCGGTCGGTTTCTCGAATGGGGCGAATATCGCGGCGAGTCTACTGCTGCGTCACCCCACAGCGTTGGCGGGGGCGATCCTCTTCAGCGCCATGGTGCCCTTCGTGCCGGAGGTGTCGCCTGACCTCGCCGGACGACCGATCTTCGTCGGCGAGGGGCGACAAGACCCGCTCATCCCCGCCGCCAGTGCCGCGCAGTTGATCGCCATCCTGACCGACGCCGGGGCGGATGTGACGCAGCACTGGCACGACGGCGGCCACACCATCACCCGCGAGGAACTGGCTGCGGCACAGGCATGGCTGGCGCAGACCCGCGCGTGAGGCCGAGCCGGTGCGCGTGGCGCATGGCCTGGGCCATCTGCGCCGCACCATCTTCGGTGAACTGCACGAAGTTGCGCTTCGGCCCGATGACGACGACCAGATCACGTGCCACGAGCCGCTCTACCGCTTGCCAGCCGCGCGCATCCATCACCTCGACCGCCCAATTGCGCAGCCCAAAGGCGATGGGCGGCGGGCTGGCAGCAGGCAACAAAAACTTGCCGCCCGCTAGAGCTTGCAGGTCCAGCCAGTCCTCGGCTTGCAAGCCGCTGTGATGGCACAACACCGCCATCATCTTCCCCGAAGTTCCACGATGGGGATCGATCTTTGTTGATTCTTTGCCTTTTTTGCCGAACCATGCTAGAATGTGCATAGCCGCTCCTTGCGCTTTTGCAGCGCGCGTGGTTGATGACAAGGCGTCCAGGTGCAGGGTCTCACTTCTGCCTGGATGCCTTTCTTCTACTATACCGCTCCTTTGGGGGAAAATCAATGACCATGGTGGAAGAAAAAGGAAAATCAATCCAAAAGGATGATCTCATCTGGATACAAGACGCAGTGCAACAATTCGAGCGATCGAGCAAATGGTTTAAGGAATGCATCCGCGACGGCCACATCCGTGCCTATAAAATCGCGGGCGACCGCAAACAATATCTCGTGCTCAGCGACATCGAAGCCATGCTAGCCCCACGTCCCTGGACCGATGACGATGGCGAGGGGGAGTGAGCAGGTTCACAGTGCTTTCCTAGGCTGCTGAGACTATAGTGAGAGGCAGCACACGAAAATGGGGGAAGCACGTATAGTGAATGCATCAGCTATGGCACGGCGGAACCGCACCCTATTGATTGGTGGCCTGGTGGTGTTGGCGCTCGTGCTCGGGGGCATCCGCTATTTCAGCCCAACATGGACGGCGAGCAACTTCATCAATGCCTTCTCTGACGGACGCACGCAGGAAGCGCAAGGGTTGCTCTGCGCTGATTCGGGATTGCAACAGACAATCTCTGCCACGAATGGCCTGGAAAACCTCTTTGGCGTCCATCCTGACCCGTCGCACCTCACCTATGCGATAGCGAATGAAAGCCTCTCAACGGCGAACGTCAGCGTCAGCGGCACGACCACGGTGCTGGGCGTCACCACACAATCCAAAGGCACCATCGGCGTGAAGTCTTCCGGCTTGGACTGGTGCGTTGAGAGCCTGGGGAACGAGTGAGCTAGGGCATCCCTTCACTACCCGCTTATTCCTCGATAGCGATTGCCATCCTTTCCAATTGGTCCCAGTCGCTTGCCTTGGGATAGTGCGGGATCATATCCTGTGATTGTTGCTATACCAATAAATATGTGCTTCACTTGAGCATCGCCACTTGACCAATAATGAGGAGTATCCCCCCATGTCTGCCTCGACCGTGCCCCCCACCAAGCGTGCCCGCCCCGACATCCTCGAATATGATCTGGGGTACAACTGCTATCGGCTGAGCCAACTGGTGCGCGACGAAATGGTACGCCAACTGAAACAACTGGACGACCAACTGACGCCCGAGCAATGGCATCTGCTGCTGTGCCTGGCCAGCACGCGCGACGGCCAGACACCCTCGGAGCTGGCCCACAGCGGACTGCGCGACAAAACCACCATCTCGCGCATGCTAGACGTGATGGAGCGCCACGAACTGATCCAGCGCGTCCCACGCGAAGGGGATGCCCGCAGCTACGTCGTGCAACTCTCGCCCAAGAGCCGCAAGCTGATGGAGCGCGCCCGAGGGGAAAACCTGAACCTCTTTGCCCAGCAGATCTTCGCCCCGCTCAGCGGCGCGGAACATGAACTGCTGTTGGCGCTGCTGCACAAATGCCGCCGCACGCTGGGCGACCTCTAAGCCCA
>JBBQSR010000402.1:0-4021 GCA_038234855.1 Ktedonobacterales bacterium
CACCCTGCCCGGCCATCCGCCGCTGATGACGGTGCACCCCATCCACGGCAGCACCGTCGTCGAGATTCACGCGGCGGATGTCGCCGACCCCGAGGCTATGACGCATAAGCGCGCCATCAAGGCCGACGCGATGATCACGCAGGCGCGCGATATCGGCCTCTTTTGGGCGTATGCCGACTGTGCGCCGATCCTCATCGTCGATCCGGTACATTCGGCCATCGCGCTGGTGCACGCGGGGTGGCGCGGGGCCAGCCAGGCGGTCGGCGTCGAGGCCCTGCGCGCGATGGGCGACCGCTACGACACCCGACCCGCCGATGTGCGCGTCGGCCTGGGACCGAGCATCGGCCCCTGTTGCTATGAGGTCGATGAACCCGTGCGCGCCGCCTTCGCCGCGCATCCGCTGGCCAGCCAGCACGCCTTCTTTTCCACCATCATGGTGCCCGATGGCGCGGGCGACACACGCCCCTCGCTGCGGCTGGACGTGCCCGCGTGCAGCCGCGCCCAACTGGTCGCCGTGGGCGTCCCCCCCGACCAGATCGAGGACAGCGGCTTTTGCCCCGGCCACCAGCGCGACCTGTTTTTCTCACATCGGATGGAAAACAGCAAGACGGGTCGCTTCGCCGTCGTCCTCGCACTGCGCTAGCCTCATTTGCCAAAGAGATGCGGCAGCACGTTGCCCAGCAGGTAGCCGCCCAGGCCCGACACCGCGCCCACCACCATGACCTCGGCGGCGCTGCGCAAGATGTTGAGGTGCGCCAACCGCCCCTTCACAAAGCCAATGATGACGAGCGCCACCACCGTCGCGATCAGCGACACGACGAAGGCCGTCTTCAGTGGCAAGATGAAGTAGGGGAAGAGTGGAATGGCCGAGGCGATCAGGTACGACACGCCCATGTACAGCGCGTCGAGCCATTGGTTCGTCGGGGCATCGGCGGAAAGGCCCAACTCCTTTTCCACCATCGTCTTGAGCCAGGATTCTTTGCTGCTGGTGATGATGCCCGCGATGGTGCGCGCGCCCTCCGCCGAGATGCCCTCACGCTGAAAGAGCGCCACGATCTCGGCGCGTTCCACATCGGGGACGCGCGCCATCTCGTCGCGCTCGCGCTCGATCTCATACTGCTGCACCTGCACCTCGGCGCGGCCCGACAGGTACTCGCCCGCGCCCATCGCCAGCGCCCCCGCGAAGGCTTCGGCGAAGCCCGCCACGATGACGGCATGCAGGTTGCCCGTGCCGCCCGCCACGCCCGAGACGACGCCCAGCGGCACCAGCAGGCCGTCTAGCGAACCAAAGACGAACTGTCGTATCCGCCCGCGCGCCTCGATACGCGCCTTCTCATCGAAGAGGTGCTCGTTGATCGCCTGAGGCGACTTCTTTTGGGGTTGTCGCCCCGCCGCGCTTGCTGTCATGAATGATTACTCCCCAAAACTAGATTATTTTGTTATAGGCTTCATGTGAACCTATCCAAAACCAGATGATCATATCATCTTGGCGCTTCCCCAAGACACGCCAACTATTCCCCACTCTTGCTGAGTAGATAGATGGATTCGCGGGGTTGACTTGTTTAAATTGGAGTCCTGGATGGAAGGGATTTTGGCGAAATAGTGTGTAGGCGGCATCGGCTTGCCGCTGTGCAGATTTGGGAAGAGCCGCATACATAGCATTGAAGTCTTTTGTTCTGCGCGATCTCATGAACCAAAAGTGTCTCCCTCAATATCTTCTACATCGCCACGCGCAATTTCTTCGTCTGCATGAGCAACAAGTTTGGCGAGTATTGCCTGGCCGCGTTCGCTTTGCATGATGGCATCCCATTCGACTTCATCCAATTGCTCCAGAATCATCTGGGCAATATCATCTTGTCGCGCTTGCGGAAATTCTTCCAGACGGCTAATGGCGACTTTCAACTGATCAGTCATCTTGTGCTCCTAAAATTGTGCCTATGCAGGTTCGTTTGGTGCTATTATAACACGCCTACCGCGCCCGATGCAGGGATTTCCTGACACAGGTGCCCCAGATCGCCCCATGACAGAATGTGCCCGATATGCTACGATACAACAGATTCCCACGATCTCATGCTGAAGGAACGCACCCATGTTGCGGTCGGCACGGCGCTTCGCCCCCCTCCCCACGACCCTGACGCTCACGCCCCAGCAGATGCTGGTGGGGATGCGTTGGCTGGTCATGGCCGGGGCGATCTTGCTGGAACTCCGCGCGGGGGGCGCGCAGCGACGGCTGGCGCGCGATCTTTTCATCATGCTGGGGCTGCTGCTGGCGTTGACGGGCGATCTATGGCTGGCGCTGCGCGGGCGTGGCGTGGCGCTGCACCGCGCGCTGCTGGTGGTGAATCTGCTGCTGCTCAGCGCTGTCACCTCGCTGGCGAACGCGGCGAGTGGCAACTTCTTTTTGCTCTATCCCCTGCTGCTGATGGAAGCGGCCATCGTCTTCGCGCCGCGCGATGCCTACATCTATACTGCGGCGATGACGGCGCTGTACGTCGCGGCGTCTCTGCTGGGCGCGCCGCAGGGGGTGCATGGTTGGCTGGCGCACGATCTGGTGCTGACCAGCCTGGAAGCGGTCCTTTTCTTCGTGGTGACGGGCGTCAGCATGGATGTGGCGCGCACCTGGGCGGCGGAGCGCGAGCACATCGTGCAACTGTCGCTGCTCGACGATCTGTCGCTGCTGCTGGCCGACACCGGACGGCTCGATGACGTGTTAGAGCGGCTGGTAGAGCTGGTGCCCTCCGCGCTGCACGTGCAAGCGTGCGCCGTCGCGCTGGACGAACCCGGCAGCGGGCGGCGCATCTGGGCGAACCTGGGGGCCGACGCCACCGCGCTCATCGACGAAGCCCTGCTCTCGCGCGAAACCGCAGCCACCGTGCGCGCCCAGCCGCACCCCGGCATCATGCGCTTCCCGGTGGAGCACACGCCCTACGGCGCGATCTACACCATCCCCCTCGAGATCGATGAGCGGGCGGTGGGGATGCTGAGCGTCGCACGGGTGACGGCGCAGCCCTTCGGTGAGCCAGATCAGCGGCTCTTGCACTCCCTCGCGCGGCACGCGGCCCAGGCGCTGCGCAACGCCCGCCTCTATCGCCTGGAAGCCGAGGCGGCGGAACGGTCGCGCGAACTCGAACAGTTCAAGAGCGAGATGTTGGCGAGCGTGTCGCACGAATTTCGTCTGCCGCTTTCCAGCATCACCCTCGCCGCCGAGACGCTGCTGACCCAGCACGCGGCGTCAGACCCCGCCGCGCCCGAGGTCCGGCTGCTGCGCAACATCCAGCGCAGCGCGCACCGGCTGGGCGGCTTCGTGCAGGACGTGCTGGATGTCGCCCGTCTAGACTCGCATCAACTCGAACTGCGCCAGCGCCCCTGCGACATCGTCGCGCTGGCGCGGCGCGTCGTCGAGCAGATGGAACCCCAGTGCGCCATGAAGCAGCAACACCTCCATCTGACGACGGACCTGCCAGACTGCTGGTTGACGGGCGACGAACAGCGGCTAGAACAGGTGCTGAGCAACCTGCTGACCAATGCCCACCAATATACCCCCGAGGGCGGCATCATCGCGCTGACCATCGCCCCCGCCAAGGGACTCCCAGATGAGGGACCATGCGGCACGGTGATGGGGCAAGCGGTCGCCATCGGCGTGCGCGACTCGGGGCCGGGCATCGCGCCCGATGAGCGCGAGCGCATCTTTGGCCGCTTTAGCCGGGGCGATGCCGGGTTGCGGCGCAGCGCGGGCGCGGGGCTGGGGCTGCACATCGCCCGCTCGGTGGTGGAACTGCACGGCGGCTGCCTGTGGGTAGAGGGCGCGCCAGGGCAGGGCAGCAGCTTTTGGTGTGTGTTGCCGCTGGCAGGCCGGGGCGAGGACAACGCGCCCCTGACGCCCGCGATGTTTGATCCTCAGTCCCCTGCAATGATTCTTGGTGGGAGCGAATGACGATGAAGTTACTGATTGCCGATGACGATGCGGACCTGATGGAAGCGCTGACGCTGAGTCTGACGCTGCAATTGAAGGATTGTGAGC
>JBBQSR010000403.1:0-4020 GCA_038234855.1 Ktedonobacterales bacterium
AGCGCAGCATGCACGATGTTGCGCGACGTCACCACTGCCAGGGCCGAGCCAACCAACAGCGCGGCCAGCACCAAAAAGGCAATGGAAGCCAAATCCATGGGGGTTCGGATACCTTTCCGATTACGGTCCCAGCCCGCGCGGGGTACGCGCCGCCAGCCGGGCGAGATATGATGAGACGAGCTGGCGACACGCGAGGAAAGACGAGGCGTCGCACAAGTCCGTGAGTCAATGACTGCCACAGATCATTGTACCACCACGCCACACAGAGGGAAGGGACGGTGGTACTTTGTTTGCACCACGGTCGGCAAGCGTGGCCATGAAAAAAAGCGCGCCGCCCATTCAGCGACGCGCCCTAGCTTGCTATCGGTTTCAGCCTTGCGCGGCATCTTCCGCCGCGTCGCGCCGTTCCAGGCGGTCGAAGCGCACCGCCATTTGGTTGATCTGCTCAGGGAGCGCCGCTGAGCTATGAGCAATCTGTTTTTGGATGTCTATAGCAAACGCTTTGAGGGTATCGAACATCATTTGCTGAAACGCGCGCCCATCCCGATTCTCTTGCTGCATCTGGATCATCTGCTGTTGCATCTCGCGCTGCTGTTGCTGCATCTGGACCAACAGCAGCATCATCTGTTGCTGGTTGCCTTCCAGCCTGACCATGTGTTGCTCAACGACTTCGAGGCGGTTGCCCAGTGCATCGGTGCGGGCATCGATATAGCGTGACGAGCGGCTATAGGCTTCCGCGAGGATTTGTTGGCGCTCGTTCATCTCTTGGGGTTGTGGTCCCATGGTACCCGCTCCTTTCCTCGCGCGATATCTTCACATTGCCTTGATGATAGCACATCTGGCGATTTCTGTCGATGATTCGTTCTAAAAAAAGCGAGAGCATTATGGCGTCGTCGCACCAGGACACGTCGTATCTTTGGCGGGTTCCAGCGAGATTTTCAGCGCGACGGCACCGTCGGGCACGTCATCTTGGATGAGGTACGCGCCATAGTCGCCGCCAGCGGTGGTCAGTTGCAGCTTCGTCGCCCCACGCAACGCGGTGAGGTAGATGCTGCTGGCGGTGAATTGCTGGCCATTGACCGTGCTGTTGAGCGATTTCATCGCCATGATGCAACGCCAGCCATGGCGCGGCAACTGCGCCTGGTAGTAGGCGCTGATGGCGTCGTTGTCCATCTGGGGGATGGTGTAGTACCAGTTGTCGATCTCGTCGGTCACGAAATGTTCGGCGCGCGTCAGCGTCGCGTGGGCGGGCAGCGGCATCGTCGTCGGCAGCGCCTTGTCGGCAGCGACCGCGCCGCCGTTGCCTTGGATGAGATACCCCACCCCGCCGGACAAAAACATCAACAGCGCGACGGCCACCACCTGCCAGCGCCGTTGTCGCCAGATGCCAGCAATGCGCATGGCGAGAGATGATTCAGGCATCAGCGGATACCTCCGAGCAAAGAAAATAGCAGCGCAACTAGCATAACACGTTTGGTATAGGGCCAAAGGGGCGGTAACACGCGCCTACGCGAAGACGAGCACATTGCGGAAAACCACCGATATGGTCGATAGACACCTCAGCATTATCATTGCACTTTACAGGAGAGTCCTCATCATGGCGCAACGTACCACACGGGCCACGTCCCCCACCACCCTGCCGATCGAGAAGCTGCCCCGCGCGCGGCGCGTGCAACAGGCACGGCTGGCGCATCAGCCCGTCATCGTCACCGAGAGCGGGCAACCCGTCGCGGCCCTCGTCAACATCGCCGACTACAACGCGCTGGTGGAAGAGTTGCAGTGCCTACGCACCCTCTACGCCCAGGCACTGCAAAAGACGCTCTACCGCTAGAATCGCCGCCGCCGATCGGCCAGCGATCGGCGGCGGCGGGGCAGCGCACGAATGGTGGGGCTATTCGTCCCAGACCTGGATGTTGGTTTGGCGGGCGATCTTACCATCGGCCACCGTGACAGAGGCCATGCACAAGACATGGGTATTGTCGGGGTACGTACAGTACTGGGTGTAGGCCCACACATCGCCGCCCGTCACCGCCCCCCGGATCTCGTGCGTCATCGCGCGGCCACAGATGTCGGCCAGGTAGGCGCGAATGGCCTCTTTGCCATGCAGTTCCAGTGGTTTGCTGGGGGGATGCATGCGGTCGATCACTTGCATCTCGGCATCGTCAGCGTAGAGGCCCACCAGGGTGGCGGCGTCGCGGCCCTCGGTGGCCTGGCGCAGTGTCTCGATGTTGGCGTTCATGGGTGATGTTCCTTTTGGCGCGGTGAGCAGGCGGTCAGACCCGCAATTCATAAAAGATGTTGAAGGGGTTGCTAGGGAAGTCGAGCCGCCGGAAGTGGGTGAAGCCCGCCTCCGTCGCCAGTTCGTGCATCTTGGCCTCGCCCAGGCAGGTGCCGGTGCCCTCGCCGCCGACCGCCAGAGCCTGCGTCATGCAATAGTTCGTGCTGGCTGAGTAGGCGAAAGCGCCAATGCCGAGCGGGTGGTCGATGTTCTGTTGCAGGTCGCCAAAGACGTTGAATTCAAGGACGAAATAGGTGCCGCCCGGATTCAGCGCGGCCTTGATCGCGCTCAGCGCCGGACGGGGATGCGGCATGTCATGCACGACATCAAAGGTCGTGATGAGATCATAGGTCCCTGGGAGGCCCTGGGTGACATCATTGACCTCATAGCGCACGCGGTCGCCCACCCCGGCAGCTTGGGCGTTCGCGTTGGCGGTGGCGATGGCGGCGGGATAGTTGTCGTACCCGACAAAGGTGCTCTGCGGGAACGCCTGGGCGAGGATGATCAGCGCCTGACCGTTGCCGCAACCAACATCGGCGACGGCAGCGCCACCGCGCAGCTTCGCCTCGACCTCGGGCATGGCGGGCAACCACTCTTGCACCATGCTATTGCGGAAAAAGGTATAGGTGAATCGCTCGAAGCCGCACCAGAAGTGTTCGCCAAAACGGGCTTGCGGCACACCGCCGCCATGCCGAAAAGCTTCGGCCAGCAGATCGATATTGGCCCAATAGGGCTGGCCCATCACCACCATGCCGATGAGTGCCAGCGGACTTTCAGGATTCGCCAAGACGAAGGCTTGTTCGGGCGTCATGCGGAAGCGCTTCGTCGCGTCATCATAGGTGACATAGCCATGGCATGCCATGGCTGCCAGCCATTCGCGCCCATAGCGTTCGTTGATGTGCGCCTGCTCGGCGAATTCGCTGCTCGTCAGCGGGCCACGCGCCGCGAGCGTCTGGAAGAGGCCCAGCCGATCCCCGACCGTGCTGAGTGGCCCCATCTGTTGCGCCGTCACATCGCCCACCACCTTGAAGGCGAAGTGTTGTACGGCATCCATATCCAATGTTGGTGCGCTCATCCTTTCCTCCTCGCATATCCATGGCGACAGCGTCACCGCATCTGCCACCTATGCACGAGTATAGGAACGCGATGATAGCGGCGTGATAGCTGGGTGGCAAGGGGCCAGCGGGTACAGCTATCGTAGGGGGGAACACCACGCCACACCCCAGCGGGGCGCGGGCTACACGGCGGCGAGGGTGTGGTGATGACGCATTGACTGCTGGCGCTAAGGCTGCCCACTGGGCAGCTCCAGGGCTTCAGCGATGGCCTGGGGCAGGGGAAGGATGCGCCCGCTCAGCAGCATCTCGGCGCTGGCGGCGTCACCGAGGGCGCGACGAGCAGGGGCGAGCGCCTGCGCGCGGCGAGTCTGCCAAGCGGGAGGCAACGGATTATCGATGGCGGCTTCCAGGGCCTCCGCCGCGCCTGCCAGCCGCAGGGCATGCGCGTAGCGACCTTGCAGGACGGCAAGGGCGGCCAGGCCATCGAGGCAATCGGCGATGGCACGCTTGGCATCGAGTCGCTGCGCGATCCCCAGGCCCTCCGCGAAATGCGCGTGGGCGGCGGCACCGTCGCCCAACCCCGTCGCCACCAGACCCAACCCCGTGAGCGTCCGTGTGACCTCGATGAGATCCGCCTCTTGCTGATGGAACGCCAGGGCCTCGGTGAAATAGGTCCGCGCGGTGGCG
>JBBQSR010000404.1:0-4016 GCA_038234855.1 Ktedonobacterales bacterium
CGGCCAGACCATCGAGATCACCCCGAACCCCCTGCGCGGCTAAGGACCATCCCCCAACCAGCGGCGACAGGGGTACATGCTAAGGCGTCACCCCACGCCGCCGCGCCAGCACCACGCCGCCCCCCAGCGTCAACACCACGCCCAGCGCCCACTCCACCGGCACGACGGGGAAGGGCGCTGGGGAGGACGCTGATGGGGAGGAATGAACGAGCGGGGGAGCCGTGGGGGACGGTATCGGCGTGGCACCAACATCCGTCGAGGGGGTCGGGTACATCCCCGCCGCCGGGCAGGATTGGCTAGAACACGGCGCGGCGACCGACTGTTTGCCCCCGGCCTCCGCCGCCATCGGCACCACATGGCGCGTCGAGCTAAAGCCAGCTACGACCAGCAGCGCCAACCCGCACAACAGCGCCGCCACGCCGACGAAGCGCGTCGCCAGCGGCGCACGCGCCCCAGGGTGCGGCACGCGCGGGGTCGCCGCGCGCGGTGGCGTGCCCCCCGCGCCCAGCCGGAAGTCGGGCATAGCACCCACGTCGCGCAGCGCCCGCAGCCCGCCCCGCAGCGCCCGCAGGTCGCCCAGCCGCGCCGCGCAGGTCGCGCACGCCGCCAGGTGCGCCGCCGTTTCCCCGTCATTGGCCAGCAAGCCATCCAGCAGATCCGATATCTGCTCGTCGGTGAGGTGGTCGCCGGGAGGGTTCATTTTCATTGCTTGCTACCTGATATGCGGGGTGGGGGCGTGTGGTCATCCCCGTGAACTTGACGATAGATAGACGGCAAAAGTTCCGGCTGACGGCGCAGGAAGTCGCGCAGCCGCGCCCGCCCGCGTGCCAGCCGCGACTTGACCGTGCCGAGGTTGGCCCCCGTGATGGCGGCGATCTCGTCGTAGCTCAGCCCCTCGACATCGCTCAGCACCACCGTCAGGCGCTGGTCGGGCGGCAGGGTCAACAGGCCGCGCCCGATGACCGCTTGCAGTTCGCGCCGCTCGGCGAAGATGGCGGGGTCCCAGGCGGCGTCGGCCAACAGGGCGTCGTGTGGTGGGCCGCTCATGCCGCCCTCCACCGGGGCGACCATGGCGTCGAGCGACACCGTGGGGCGGCGGGCCTGGGCACGCAGATAGTCGAGACACTGGTTGGTGACGATGCGCAACAGCCACACGCGAAACGCGCCCCCGCGAAAGCGCCCCAGCCCGCGATACGCCGCCACGAAAGCATCTTGCGTCAGATCCGCCGCCGCCTCGCGGTTGCCCACCACGCGCAGCGCCACCGCGAAGGCCGCCCGCTGAAACTGCTCAACCAGGTGGTTAAAGGCCGCGACATCGCCCCCCTGGGCACGCGCGATGATCGGCGCGAGGTCGCCCTCATCGCGCGGCGGCACGGCATCTGGTAGAGCACCCATGCGAGATTTCCTGTCCCCTTCGCGTGGCGGATCGTTCTCCCATTATCCTATCAGATCCCCAAACGGATGAGCCGATCCATTGGCGACAGATAGGACCTTTCGGAGCAGAGATTGACGCATGCGCTAGAATGGATGCATCCTTCAGTTACACTCGCACTAAACAACCTCGGCGCATACCTAGCCCAGGCACGCCGCGCCTCTGTTGCCCGAAATCATCTCTCAGTTCCCCACCTGAAAGGGGTTCCATCCATGACCTGCCCACGCTGTGGTGCCGCCGTCCTGCCCCAAGCACGCCAGTGCACGAATTGCGGCTTGCTGCTGGTCAACGCCGAGCGGCCCGGCACTTCGCGCCCGCGCCCGAACGAACCGATCCGCTCGGGCACCTGGGATCAGCCAGCCAGCGCCAGCCAGTCGGGGCAATGGCCGATGTCGCCCGACCAGAGCCCCCCCGGCGGTGGCGCGCAGTGGCCCATGGCGGTCGATCCGCGTGGCACCGACGCGCCCCCGAACCGCGACATGGTGCCGGTGAACCCCAACGCGCCACGCGGCGGCCAATTTGGCCCACCGATGCTCAATCGCCCGGCCATGCCGCAGAGCGCCGTCCCCTCGCGGCCAAACCCCGCCCAGATGTCACGGATGCCCAGCGTCACGCCCTTGGTCGCCGGGGCCACCCTGCAAAATCGGCGCTATCGCGTCCTCGGCCCGTACCGCCCGGCGGTGACACCCGACGGACGCCCCCTCTTGGGGCTGCCCCAGTGGGTCGCGGTCGACAGCGCCCGACGCGGCGACCGCGTGACCCTGCAAGAGATTCCCCTCAGCCCCGAAATGCCCCCCGCCGTCGCCGACCGCGCCCGCGAGGCCCTCATCACCCAGATGCTCGCGGTCGCGCCGCACCCCCACATGCAAACCATCCTCGGCGGATTCGGTGAGCAGGGACGGCACTTCCTGGTGCTGCAACACATCGAGGGCACCTTCCTCACCGACCGTGTGCTGCGCACCGGGGCGCTCAATGAACGGCTGGTGCTCGCCATCGGCGACGACCTGCTGGCGGCCCTCGCCATGCTGGAACGCCAGACGCCCAAGACGCTGCACGGCAACATCACGCCCGATGCCGTCATCATCTCGACGGATGGTGCCCAGGCGCGACTGCTCGCGCCCTCGCCGGTGCTCACCGCGCAGTCCCTCAACATCCCCTGCAATGCCGCGTCGCTGCATATGGCTGGCTATGCCGCCCCCGAGCAACTGCTCGACCAGGGAGATGACCGCACCGACCTCTATAGCCTGGGGGCCACCCTCTATTTCGCCGCCACGAATTATGATGCCGCCGCGCGATCGGCTACCATCTTCACCGCGCCACGCCAATTGAATGGGGCGATCTCGCCGCCGGTCGACGCGGTGCTGGCACGCTCGGTGCGACAGGTGCCAAGCCAACGCTATCAACACGCCGAAGACATGCAGCTCGACATCGAACGCGCCCGCAACGGCGAAATGCCCAACCGCGACGCGCTCAACCGACTCGACCCCATCTTGCCACGCAATGTCAGCCGCTCGAATACGCTCGTCTTTACCGGCATCATCTCGGTGGTGGTCGCGGCCCTGCTGGTGATCGGACTGTTGGTGCACGCCAGCGCCTCGACCAATGCCGTCCAGGCCGCGCTGCCCACCGCCACGCTCGACGCGACCGCCGTCGCGCTCGCCAACCAGGGCATCGGACTCAGCACGGGTGCCATCATCTTTGACACGCAACCCT
This sequence comes from Ktedonobacterales bacterium, assembly GCA_038234855.1. Taxonomy (GTDB): domain Bacteria; phylum Chloroflexota; class Ktedonobacteria; order Ktedonobacterales; family JACDGC01; genus JACDGC01. Next base: position 3,146 of record JBBQSR010000404.1, read on the forward strand.
ACACCAGCGCGGTCGCCAATGGCGGCAAAGACAGCGTGCTCCCCACCGCCAATGACGGCACGCCCGCCGGGGCCATCTTAGCGGAGCAAGCTGGCTCCGCTGCCCTGCGAAAGAATGATTTTGGCACCGCCATCTCGGCCTTCAAACAAGCCGTGAAAGACGATCCCTCCAACGCAGAAGCCTTGATCTATCTGCTCGACGCCCAGATCGACGCGCAGCGCGCCAACCGTGCGCTGGCGCATCAGGCACCATTGCCCTTCATCACGCTGGATATCGCCGCGAGCTTCAGCGTAGACGACCTCGAATTTTCGCGCGAGGTGCTGCGTGGCGCGGCCCTCGAACAATATCGCATCGACCAATCGAATCTGCTGCCCGGCGGCATCCAGTTGCGCCTGGAAATCGCCAGCATCGGCGACAAAATCCAGGGTGCGCCCGTGCTGGCGGGCTATTACGCGGCGCAACTCGCCAACCACAACCCCAACCACTCGATCGGCGTGCTCAGTTGGTCGCCCCACAATATCACCCCCGATGCCGCGCAGATCTTGGCGCAAGCCTTCGCGGGCCTGTCGGCCAACGGAGTGCCAGTGGTGGTGCCCGTCGCCACCACCGACCAGTTCCCCCCGAAGCCCGACCCCAACTTCTTTCAGCTCAGTTCGACGGATAAATATCAGGGCGACAACATCGCCGCGACGCTCCTCGGCCCCCTCTTCAACGCATACCGCGTCGTCATCGCCCGCGACCCCGCCTCCATCCCCGATGGCGAGATCATCAAAGAGGCCGCGCTGGCCATCGGTCAGGCGAAGGGTCCGACGAGCGTCAAAGTCGACACGCTCAGCAAAACGGTGACGCTCACATTGCCTGTTAAAGTGGT
>JBBQSR010000405.1:0-4014 GCA_038234855.1 Ktedonobacterales bacterium
CGCGTGGGATGCTGACCTCGATGCGCTCGGTGTTGGCGACGGTGCCCTGGCCCTGGCAGGTGGGGCAGATGCCGCCACGCACCTCACCCGTGCCATGGCAGGTGGGGCATTCGCTGGGGATCTGCACGGTGAAGACGCGCTTCGCCCCTTCATACGCCTCTGGCACCGAGATGTCGACGGGTTGTTCCAGGTTGTCGCCCGCGCGGCGGCGCATCTCGGCGGTGCGGTTCGTCCGCATGTTGCCAAAGAGCGTCTCGAAGAAGTCCGAGAAGCCGGTGGGGTCGGTGTCGTAGTCTAGCCCGCCACCACCACCGCTGCCCGCGCCAGGCTGCGCGCCACGACCCGCGTAGGTGCGCGTGCGCATGTTGGGCGGCGGCCCCTGTGGACCGAACTGCTCTTGCCAGTTCGGGCCGAGCGTGTCGTATTTCTGGCGCTTGTCGGGGTCCGACAGCACTTCGTAGGCTTCGTTGATTTCTTTGAAACGCGCCTCGGCAGTCTTATCCCCCGGATTCATGTCGGGGTGATATTTGCGCGCCAGCTTGCGAAACGCCTTTTTGATGTCGTCGGTGCTCGCCGTGCGTTCGACGCCCAAAATCTGATAATAGTCTTTGTAATCCATCGTTCATTTCCAGGGCGCGGCTCGGTCGTGCCGTCCGCGCCCCCACCCCCGGTCACTTGTTTGTGGGGGCGGCGTCCTCTCCTGAGCTGACGTGCACCTTCGCCGCCCGCAGCAATTCATCGCCATAGAGGTAGCCGCGCTGCATCTCTTGCACGATGGCCCCCTCGGGCTGGCCCGAGCTATCGACGCGCTCGACCGCCTCGTGCAGGTGCGGATTGAAGCTTTCGCCCTCGGTGCTCATACCCACCACGCCCTCGCGTTGCAGCATGGCGTTCAGTTGCCCATGCAGGTGCTTCAGCGACCCCAAGAGGGTGTCGCGATCGGCCACGTCCTGATAGACCAAGGCGCGCTCGATGTCGTCGATGGCTTCCAGCACGCGCAGCAGCAGATTCTTTTTCTCTTGCTTCACGCGGTCCTGGGCGCGCTTCTCTTGCATCTTGCGAAAGTTGTCCATGTCGGCGCGCAGCCGCACGAATTTGTCTTTCCAGTCGGCGGCCTCGGCACGGGCGGTATCCAGGTCCTTTGGCATGGTGCTCTCTTCCTGCGTTCCGTTGTCGGGTCGCGCGGTCGTATCCTGTGGGTTACTCATCGATGTACTCCTTTGATGTGTATCATCGCCCTATCGGGCAGGGTCAGTAAGGGGGCATGTGGCGACGTTGCGCAAATTGACGTGCCAGTTGGTCGAGGGCATCGCAGGCGACACCCAGGATGGCCTCCGTCACGGTCGGGGCGGCGCGTGCCCCGCGCACGCGAGCGACGTGCTGGTCGAGCGCCGTGCGTTCGAAGAAGTCGAGCGGCGGCTGGGCATGGATGCCCAACCATTCCGCCTGGGCCAGCAACGTATCGGCGCGTGCCATCAGGGCCAGGGTCATGGGTGGCATGATGGCGGCATCGATGATGCGCCGTTCGCCCGAGGTCATCGCCAGCACATCGGTTGGCAGACCATTGTAGGGCAGCGGCGTCTCGACCACCCCCCGCGCCACCAAGACGACCTCTTGCGCGCTGCCCGTCTCCTCATCCACCGCCGAGACGGTCACGAGGCCGTTCACGTCGATGTCGAAGGTGACGGCGATGTGCGGCACCCCTGGCGGCGCGGGCGCGATGCCATCCAGCTTGAAGCGCCCCAGGCTAAAGTTCGCGCTGGCGGCCTCGGCGTCGCCCTGCACCACATGAATCTCGACATCCGTCTGGTTGAGACGGCTGGTGGTGAATTCCTCGGTGCTGGCGATGGGGAGCGGGGTGTTGCGCTCCACCACGCGGTGCACGCGGTCGCCGACGATCTCGACGCCCAGCGAGAGCGGCGTCACGTCCAGCAGCAGCACGTCCTTGACCTGCCCGGCCAGCACACCGCCCTGGATGGCCGCGCCCAGCGCCACGACCTCGTCGGGGTTCACGCCCTGGTTCGGCGTCAGCCCGCTGAGGTCGCGCACCCGCTGGCCAATGAGCGGCATGCGCGTCGCCCCACCCACCAGAATGACCTGATCCAGGTCGCTCGGCGTCAGGCGGGCATCGGCCAGAGCGGCCTCGAAGGGCGTCTGTGTGCGCTCAGTCAGCGACGCCGTCAGCGCCTCGAATTGCGCCCGCGTGACCTCGGCCTCTAGGTGCTGCGGCCCCGTGGCATCCGCGTGGATGAAGGGCAGCGACACCGTCGTGACCAACAAGGTCGATAGCTCGATCTTGGCGCGCTCGGCGGCGTCGAGCAGCCGCTGATACGCCTGGGGCTGTTGCAGCAGATCGACGCCATGCTCGGCATAGAACCGCTGCGCCAGCCATTCGAGCAAGGCGCGGTCGTAGTCGTCGCCACCCAGGAAGGTGTCGCCGCTGGTGGCCCGCACCTCAAAGACGCCCGCGTGCGCGTCGAGCACCGACACGTCGAAGGTGCCGCCGCCCAGGTCCCACACCAGCACCTTTTCGCGCTGCGGGCGGTGCAGCCCATAGGCCAGCGCGGCGGCGGTCGGCTCGTTGATGATGCGCGCGACCTCTAGCCCGGCCAGTTGACCGGCCTCTTTGGTGGCCGCGCGCTGGGCATCATTGAAATACGCGGGGACGGTGATGATGGCGCGCTCGACCCGTTCGCCCAGGTAGCTTTCGGCATCTGCCCGCAGCTTGCCTAGGATCATGGCCGAGATCTGGGGCGGCGTGTACCCCTGACCATCGATGCTGATGACCTCCGCCGTGCCCATCTTGCGCTTGATGCTGCTGATGGTGCGCGTCGGATTCAAGATCGCCCCGCGCCGCGCGAGCTGGCCGATGAGCCGCTCGCCCTTAGGGGTGAAGGCAACGACCGAGGGCGTCACCCGCCCCCCCTCGCTATTGGGAATGATGACGGGGCGGTCGCCTTCCATCGTCGCCACCACGGAATTGGTGGTGCCGAGATCGATGCCGATGATCCGTCCGCCGCGTCGCCCTTGCTGTGCCATGCTGCTCGTTCCTCAGCCACACCCGCCCCGATGAGGTGCCCCCATGCCAGCGGCACCGCCCCATCGCGCACTCTTGTCTATCGCTCTTTGTATTATAAGAGATGAGTGTCCTATTGTCAAACTTGTTGACTGAGCCATGGCAACCTCCCCTGTTCATGGCATAATGTTGAAGTAAGTATCTCCTATGGTTAGGAGATGCCACTATAACAATGCAGTATGAGAAAGCAAAAGAGAAATAAACAAAATATCGAAGGGAAACAACCAACATGGGAGCAAGCGGCTGGATCTATTTTACCCCTTATCAGGCTGATTCTGAAAAGGCATTGGCGGATCTTCGTCAACACGTCTACGACTCAGGCGATTTTTACAACTACCTCGCAAGAACAAAAGAATATCTTGAGGCGGTCTTAAAGCCAGAAAGCGAAGCGCGAAAAGAGTGGGACTCAATGTGGTCGCTTAGCCACCGCATACCCCAAGATCCGGCTGAGCGGCTGCAAGTAGTCATTCGCCAATTAGAAAAGCAAACTCTTGATACCATTCATCTGCATGATGAAGGAAGTGGGACTCAAGGTATCCTTGATATTCGGTTCATCACTCAAGGATACGATGATATATTTGGCGCACGCAAGCTGCACATGAAAGAGATACAGTCCATTTTTGGAACATCGCAACCGACCCATGAGCAGGTAGAAGCTGCGTTTAACAGGCCCCCAGGTGCCTTTGGCATTAACAAGAAATGGACCGCTAGCTATTTCGTTGTCTACCGCGATAACCAGCCAAGTGAATATTGCTTTAGTGGCGTCTCTGGGGATTGATGTGTTGATGCGCCATAAAAAAATTCATAAAAAGATGAGGCGAACATCAATGTTCGCCTCATCCAGGGACAAGAAAGGGGTTATGCTGCGACATCGCGCTCTTCCACGACCGTTGCCTGGGGGGCGCGGATGCCATCCATCGCGCTGTCGATGTTGCCCC
>JBBQSR010000406.1:0-4011 GCA_038234855.1 Ktedonobacterales bacterium
GGGCGCGGGCTTGCAGCGCGGGGTGCGCCCCCGACGCCTCGACGCCTGTGTTGAGCAGCGGACAGCCGCCGGGCAGGGGCGGGTCGTCGGCCATGGCGCGGTAAGCGTTGGTGAGGCCGCGCAGCCGGTCGATGGCGTGGGTCTTGCCCTGCATGCCCGCGCGCAGCCGCCCCCACGTGAGGCTGACGGCATAGTCAAACGCCGCCAGCGCCAGTTCATCTTTGCCGCGAAAGTGGTTGTAGATGCCGCCCTTTTCCAGCCCCGTCGCCGCCATGATGTCGGTCAACGAGGAGGCGTAGTAGCCGCGCTGATTCAGCACGGCAGCCGTGCGCACGATGATCATCTGCTTCGTCGCTTCACCCTTGCGCATCGGCGGCCCTCCCCTTCACGTTTCCGACTGTTCGGTCTGGTGATGACTGTAGCATACGTGAGGGTGACGGGTCAAGGGGTGGTGGACGGCCCCACCCTATCTGCGGATGGAGCGGGGGGAGTGCCGAGTAGCGGCGAATGTAGCATAGCGAGGGAGTTTTACCCCCTCACGGCGTTGCCATACATTACCAAGGTCACGACGCGGTCAATCACCCTCGCCCGCAGGCGTTGAGGCACGGTTTTAACCGCCTGTCCTCGCACAACGGCGCGCCGTTTCCCCCGCTCGCTCATGTGGTGCCTAACCGTCATCCATACATAACCGAGGCGTGCGCATTTTATGGCGTCGGACTTGGCACCGGGGTATTTGTTGGCGTATTTGTTGGTGTCGGCGTGACACTCGGCGTCGGCGTGACACTCGGCGTGGGGCTGACGCTCGGCGTCGCTGTCACACTGGGCGAAGGTGTAATGAGCTTTTTACTGCCATCGCTAGCTTTAAAGATCACGACGGAGTTAATGGGGACCGGGGTTCCTTGACCTGGTTCTGTGCCAACGATGATGTTTTTATCAAGCGCAAAGTCGCTGACGTACTTAAAGCTTGTCGGATCAGAATTACATTTGAGTTGTACGGCAGCTAAGATATTGCATCCTTCAATGGAAGTCTTGTTATAAATGGCGGGGACGGGAACCAACTTTGTTACCGTTTCTACAGTAACCTTAACATGCCAACTCCATGGAACCGTCACTTTGGCAGATGGTGACTGAGAGGAGATACTGTTATTATCGGGAACCGTGCTGCCAGTGTTGTTTGTCTGGTCATAGTTGTGGTAGGTAGGATCGAGGACGAGGTGGTTTTGCGCTGCAAGCGTTTGTGCGGCAGATAATTGCATGCCAGTGAAGTCGGGGACCGTGGTGGTTTGTCCAGCGGTGGTCGTGTTGCCGCCAAGGAGGCCACCCAGGCCCAAGCGGAAGGCGAGGAAGCAACTGACGGCGAAGAGCAGCAGCACCGAGGCGATGATCACCGCGATGGTGATGCCGCTCGTCGCGGAGGGTTTGTCTTCCTCGGGGTCTTGCAGGGTGTTGGCCCCCATGCGCCCGACCGTGCGCGCGGGCACATCGGCGTTGGTGGCGGCCATGCCATAGCCGCCGTTGCCAAAGTCATCTTGGTTGCCAAAGCCGTTGGCGCGCGGACCCGAGGGCACGCGACCCACGCCGCCCATCGGGCCAGAGGCGATGCGCCCGCCGACCGCGCCACCCGCCGCCGACATGCGGCCCGAAGAGGAACTGCGCGGTTTATCATACGTTTCCAGCGCATAGGCCATGGCGTCGCCATCGCGGTAGCGGTCGCGCGGATCTTTTTCGAGGCAGCGCAGGATGATGCGCTCCAGCGCGGGGGGGATGTCGGGATTATAGCGGCTGGGCCGCGCGGGCGGCTCTTGGATGTGTCGGACGGCGATGGCCACCGGCGTGTCGCCATCGAAAGGCGGATGGCCGACCAGCATCTCATACATGACGATGCCCAGGGCATAGATATCCGCCGCCGGGGTGACGACCTCGCCCTGGGCCTGCTCGGGCGCGTAATATTGCACGGTGCCCAGCGTCATGCCAGTGGTGGTGAGCCGCTCTGAGTTGACATCGCGGTAAAAGGTGGCGATGCCAAAGTCGGTCAGCTTCACCAGCGCCTGATCGTTGACCAGCACATTCTGCGGCTTCACGTCGCGGTGAACGATGCCGCGCTGGTGCGCCGCGCCCAGCGCCAGCGCCACATCATGCGCGATGACCACGGCGCGGCGGATGTCGAGGATGCCATTGTTTTTCAGGAAGCGGCGGAGGTCGGTGCCCTCGATCAACTCCATGACGATGTAATATTCGTCGCCGCTGCGCCCATAGTCAAAGACCTGCACGATGTTGGGGTGCGACAAAGCCGAGACGGCCCGCGCCTCGCGCTGGAAGCGCAAGACGAACTTCGGATCGCTCGAATACATCTCGCGGAGGATCTTGATGGCGACCATACGACCCATCCGACGGTCGCGGGCGCGATAGATAGTCGCCATGCCGCCCCGTCCAATGGGGTCGAGCAGTTCGTAGCGATCTCCGAGGATCTTTGTCGATTCCATTATCTTCCTTAAGAAGCGGGGCGCATCCCTGAGGGGACGCGACGCCAGCAGCTCCTTTCATGATGCAGCGAAATGAGGCCAAGCGGCAGGGTGACACGACGAAAAGGGTGTCGGTCGAAATCCTACTTTACTGATGCCGATGATATCTCTTTTCGTGTTCGTTTGCAAGTATCCAAGGGGCACCATAGCCCGATTGGGAGATATTGCCACTGTGCGGGCCATAAGGGCAAGAAGCGAGCGGGATGAGAATCGCGGGCACGACACAATGATTCTTATAGCCAAAGTATATGAGCCCTATATGCTAGTGCATAGCGAGGAGGGAGCCAGCAGGTGAGCCTCCCTTTATGGCTCCCTCCCCGTGCCTCACAGGCCCGCGAAGACGTCATCCTCGGGCGCGGGGAAGTCGCGGGCCGAGACGGGCGGCGGCGCGAGATAGAGCGTCTCGGTGCCCATCATGCGGCGCTGGTCCTCGGCGGAGCCGCTGGTGAAGGGATTGTCGGCGGGCATCTGCGTGGCGTGGGCGCGCATCGACTGTTGCTTGGCGGCGAACTCGGCGTCATTCAGCGTCATGATGGTCGTGATGTCTTCCAGCGGGATGCCCATCTCTTCGACGGGGATGGTCGCTTCGTCGCCGCCGGGCACGAAGTCGCGCCCTTGGCTGCGGGCTTGGTTGACCATCTCCATCAGGCTCTCGCGTGGGATGGCAGTGTAATAGACCTTGGTGACTCGGTGCTCCGCGCCCAGGTCGGGGTAGCGGTCGCCATCTGCGGCGGCCCAGACCGCCCCCAGCGTCAGATTATGGATGGCGATGTGGTCCACATGCCCATACGCGCCCTTGGGGTCAAAGGTGACGACCACGGCGGGGCGAAAGCGCCGCAGGTGCGCCACGATCTTGCGGATGGCCTCATCTTCATTCGACTCCGCCAAGTGGCCGTCGATGTAGTCGAGGAAGGAGACATCCGTCACGCCCACGGCGGCACAGGCGCGGCGAAGCTCTTGCTCGCGCACCTGGCCCAGATTTTCGGGCGTCGCCAGCGCGGGGTCGGCGATCTGGCCTTCCTCGCCGCGCGTGGCGCAGACGATGGCGACGGGGTGGCCAGCGGTCGTGGCGCGGGCCATCGTGCCCGCCATCCCAAAGGATTCGTCGTCGGGGTGCGCGAAGATTCCCATCAGCCCCGGTTTCGTTGGTGTGGTCATCGTGTGGTTGCTCTCCCTTTGCGCGTGCTCATCATGCTTCCTGTACTGTACGCGATGAGGCGGGGGGAATGCCACTCGCGTTTTATCAGGAGGGGTCGGGGAGGATGCGGATGATTCCTTCATTCGAGGTGAATTGCCAGAGTTGTTTGCCATCGCTGGAGCGATAGGCATAGAGCGAGGTTGTCTGGAAAGTACTCACTCCAATGACGAGACCTTTATTGACTAAAAGCTGGGTGGGGATTGGCTGGGTGGTGCCGTTGAAATCGCGTTGCCAGTGCACCGTACCCGAGCGTAGGTCCAATGCTGAAAGTGTCGAGGCAACTTGGGGCGC
>JBBQSR010000407.1:0-4008 GCA_038234855.1 Ktedonobacterales bacterium
GCGCTGAGCCATCGCGGCACGGCGGTGCTCGACATCATCAGCCCCTGCGTCACCTTCAATGACCACGACGACTCGACCAAGAGCTATGCCTATGGCAAGGCGCACGAGCAGATCATCTCGGACTTCGGCTTCGTCGCCCCCCAAGAAGAGATCACCGTGGACTATGAGCCAGGCACGGCGGCAGATGTGACGATGCACGACGGCTCGCGCGTGCGCCTGCGCAAGCTGGACGAAAAGCACGATCCGCGCGACAAATTCGCCGCGATGCGCCTACTGATGGAGGCGCACGATAAGCAAGAGTTCATCACGGGCCTCATCTACATCAACGAGGAGCGCCCGACCCTGGACGAGCTAGAGCACCTGCCCAAGACCGCCCTGGCCCAACTCCCCACCGACAAGCTGCGCCCCAGCCGCGAGGCCCTGGCGAAAGTGATGAGCGAACTGTAATACGTTTCACCACCAGACACGCAAGCGCCGTCCCTCACCAAGGACGGCGCTTTGCTTTATGCCAACGCGCAAAGGCGATCATTGCCCGTCGTGCAACGTGATGACGTAACCATCGGGGTCGCGAAAGGCGAAGGTGCGCCCGAAAGGACCATCAAAGGGCCCTTGCACAATGGGGACGTTGTGCGCGACCAACTGTGCATGGAAGGCGTTCGCGTCATCAACGCGCAGCCAAAGCGCGACGCCCCACCCCACATGCGATGCCGCATCGAGATCGACCACTGGCTCGCGGAGGGCAAAGGGAATCGGTGTCGTCGCGAAGACGACCGCGTGTGGTGGACTGACGGGTGCTTCGGTGAAGCCGAGCACCTCTGTGTAGAAGTGGCGTGCCGCCCCAAGATCGCGCACTTGCAGCGCGATGAAATCGGGACCGAGAATCTGTGCCATTGCAATCATCCCCTGTATTCTTTATACTGATAATTATCAGGAACCTGATATCACCATTGTATCAGGACCCTGATAATCCTGTCAAGGGTGAAAAGCGATGCATCCAGCGAGCCACCACATCGGCTATTTGCTCAAACAAGTCCAACACGAGTTGCGGCTTCAGATGGACGGGGCTTTACGTGCCCTTGCCCTGACGACACCGCAATATTCCACATTGAGCAAGCTCGATGAACAGCCAGGGGTTTCGGGGGCAGCCCTGGCGCGGGCATGTTTCGTGACACCGCAAACGATGAACGAGATCTTGATGGGACTCGAACGGGCAGGCTTGGTCGCGCGCGAACGGCATCCCACCCACGGGCGCATCATCCTGGCTCGCCTGACAGAGCACGGCAGCACCGTATTGCGCGAGGCGCATACGGTGGTTTTCGCCATCGAAGACTACATGCTCGCAGCACTCGCCGACGAAGCACGCGAACAGATGGCGGCGATGCTCACAAGCTGCGCTCAGCAATTGGCAATGGGACAAAGCGAATAGACCCCTACCGCTCATCGGTTGAGCTTCCTTGTGTCTACTCAGCCTGGATGCTATCATGGATGCAGCAATGAGAACATTTTTTCATATAGCATGTATAGGAGAGCCCCATGCCCAAGAAACGCACGCAGGATTTCCAAAAGCTGACCATCGCCGAGCAACAGGCGGTCATCGACCGCTTCCGTGCTCGCAAAGACGTCCGCGACGCGAACCGCAAGCTAGCCAAACTGGTGCTATCGTGGGTACTGGACCGCCCCATCAGCGACCAAGAGTTCATGGAGATGTTCGAGGCAGCAGGTCATGAGGGAGAATATCATGAAAAACCCAACATTATGACAGGTCGGCGCGTTTTCCCCCAAGCTACAGAGCTCCTCAACATCGTGAAAAGGCTTGAGGATGCACCTCTTGATTATATGGGGGCAATCGAGCTGGGGTTCGTTTACGAGCGCATCATGATGATGATCGACGAAATAGAAACAACACCTGGTAAGACAATGGAAGAAGCCATTACGCTTTACCGAGTCGTCGGTGGTGCCATTCGTGAGCGCGTTTTTACCGAAACGGGTCATTACCCTGAGCAGTTCCCCATGCCACGTGGTAGAATTACGGGAAATGAAGAACCGAGCCAGTTTAAGTTGTCCGATCACCAACCAACAATGTTTTAGAAGGAGGCCTGGTATGATGGAGACACAATTATCATTTTTCGACGCTGATGCTGCCCGAGAACATGATCGTAAGCAGAAAGACGCCGAACTCAATGCTTTTGTGTTGAAAGTACTTGGTCCCAAGGGAGCTAAACGCTGGCACGACAAAAATGCCAGAATCCAAGCAAAACTAGATGAGATTGATCGCATACCCCTTTCGCCAGAGATGCAAGAAGCCGCTGATCGCATTCGCGCGAAGGTACGTGCCTCGACCAAGCCACTGGCCAACGAGTTCGCCATCCTCGGCATTGCTCAGGGGGCGACGAAGCGCGAGATCAAGAATGCGTATCGGCGACAGGCGCGCAAGCTGCACCCCGACGCGGGCGGCGACGACGCGGCATTCAAGCGCATGCACGAGGCGTATCGTCGTGCCCTCGCCAGCGCACAGGAATAGCATTGCCTTTCGTTTTGCTCCTCGGGGACGGCCTGTTGAAACAACAGACCGTCCTTCTGCTTCTCTCGTCTGCGTGCTCCCTACCCTTGGGTAGGGAGCGATGCTTTATGCCAGCATTTTAAAGCGAGGGGAAGGCGTTCGCGACGAGGGTGTCGAACCCAGCCTGGAACCAGGCACCGGAAACGGGGGCATTCGCCATCGCTCCGCTGGGCAGGTTGTTGTTGAGCGCGTTGCCACCATAGGTGGGGTCGCACATGCGGTCGAAGCCCTTGCCGCCGGGATTTTGCGGGCCGGGGGGAATGAGAGAGCTGGAGCCATCCGATTCACCGGGGGGCTTGATCCAGACATACGCGTCGAAGCCCGTAGCGGGACTCGCCACCGGACGGGCACCGATGCCTCCCGGTTGGTTGCACCAGTTGCCGCGACCGATGCGCTGGTCGATCTTCGTGGCGTTGACGAAGGTGACGAGATCGGTCGAGGTGCTGGCGACGGTGGGCCGCGCGGGACCGCCCCAGCCATCGCGCGACGTATCGATCAACATGCCGATGGTGCTGGGGAAGCCAGCACTGATCATCGCATTGCGCCAATCGATGTCGTAGGACTGCTCATCGATGTACACATTCCACTGGTAAAATGGCACCTCAGAGCGCACGGGGTTGCCGCCGACGTTCTGATTGGCGGTCATCAGTGGCTCGGTGACGGGGGTATAGTTCGCGGTGTCACTGATGAAGCCATCGACGCTATTCACCCCAGCGGTGGCACCCTTGATGGTATTCGCGATCAATGTCACGGAGGGGGTGAAATTGCTGCTCCAGCCGAGCCAGCCATCATGGCCGATATCGACGTAGTTGTAGACGTTCGAGATCGCGTGCAGCTTGTTCAGCGCATACTGGACGCCCTGCACGTAATTGCCGTTGGACTGCGCGGTGGCGCAGGCGGCGATGTTGGTATTCGTCACGAGATTCGGCAGCGAATCTGGCTCGATGATCGCCACGACGCGGAGGTTGCTGTACTTCGCCTGATTGATTGTCGCGGCGATCGGGTCGATGTACGAGTGCTGATAGGTGCTCAGCCCGGCAGCGGTGTTGGGGATCTCGCCATTTGACGCCAGTGCCGCGCAGTCACGCCCCGGCAGATCATAGATGACGAGCTGGATCACGACGGGTTGGCCGCCCGTGCTCTGCGCCACGGCGGCGTCCAGGTGCCCGGCGAGGCTGCGCGGATAGCCATTCGTGCCGCTGATCGCCGCCATGCTGTCGAGCCAGAGGGCGGTCGAGTAATTGGCGACCAGGGCTTCCTTCGCGCCCAGCGTGCCGCCCTTGGCGGTCGCGCCCGCCCTGACCTCGGCGGCCCAATCGGGGTTGATGTACCCCTTCGCGCCGACATAGGGGTTATCGACGTGGGTGCCGGGCGGCGGGGTTGGCCCCACGGTCGCGGTCGGCGCGGTGGTCGGGGTCGCGGTTGGCCCCGTCACGGGTGTCGAGGTC
>JBBQSR010000408.1:0-4002 GCA_038234855.1 Ktedonobacterales bacterium
CCGTTGGGGAAGCCCGCCAGGTCGCCGCCGATGACGCCAAGGGCATTGGGGTTGCTGGTCGTCGGTGGCACAGCCAGATTCAGCCGCAGCATGTCCATCTTCTTCGAGCCGGTATAGTTCTGGAAGTTGGGGACGACGCCGCTGGGCAAGCCCGTCAGCAAGATCGCCTCAAGGTCGGCCCGCGCTGCGGAGTATGCCGCCAAAAGGGGGAAGACGTTGGGGTACAGCACTGGCAACAGCTTCGCCAGCTCGGGGTGGCGGTAATAGTCGGCGAACTGGGAATCATGGTCTGGTTGCAGGGTGTTCCAGGCATCCTTTTTGCCCATGGGGATGAGCACCTCGTTGATGAGCGGGTTGCCCAGCCGCGACACCTGCGCCCACGGCCCCACCTGCCAGTTGAACTGCCCTTGCTCGCGGCCCGCGCGGATCACCGCTTGTCGACGGCTGGCGGTCGTCCACACGCCGATGGTCGCGTGCGCGTCCATGACGTTCGTCGGCACTTCGCCGTGGCGCGCGAGGGTCGCCTTGGGGATTTGCAGCGCGATGGTGTGGACGTTCACGGCCTTGGTGGTGTCGACCCCGGACGCGGCGGCGGTCGAGATCAGGTGCAGATTCTGGAAGGGCCGCAGGTCGCCCAGATCGAAGATCGACCCCAGGTCGACAAAGAAGCCCTCGCGCCGCTGCCCGGCGAAGACCGTCTCGCCCGACGGCAGATGGTGAATCGCCGCCGATGCCAGCGCGGCATAGTTCGGCGTGGAGCGCGGGCCGATGTTGCACGGCGGGCAACTGAGATCGCGGCCCAGCGTGACGCCCTCATCTTTGCTCCACTGCTTCTTGACGACGGTGTAGGTCTGGCGACGGTTCCAGTTGGCGCTGGTCAGCGAGGTGATCGGCCCAGTGTTGTAGAGGAAGGTGTTGGGGTTCGTCACCTCGTTCTCGAAGTGGAATTGGTACGAGATGTTCGGGTAGCCATCACCATCGTTGTCGATGTGGATCTGGTAAAACACCGAGTTCCCGAACTCATAAAAGTTCGGTCCCGCCGCTGGGCCTTCCAGGGGGATGTAGTTGGCGATCAGGGTGATGGTGTCGGGCTTATCGGGGCTGACGAACGCGTAGACGTCGGTGCTATCGGCCACGGGGTCGAGGGCGATCTCGGGGGCTTCGCGGTGCGAAGACATGGGTGGAGTGCTCCTTCACGAAGATGACGCATGGGTAGGGATGCCCATGCGCGGGATGATTAGCGTTGTGCCGCGCGCAGCAGTTGCGCGACGAGGGCGGGATCGCGGAAGGTGATCTCTTTGTTGCCGACCAACATCGTCACCTGCGCCGAGGCGGGGTTGGTGACATAGACCATCAGGGGATCGGCATTCGTGGTGGCCGCCGCCGCCGGGGGATGCTGCCCCAGGTGGGGCACCATCGCCAGCACGCCAGCGGTGGCCGCGCCCGCCGTGGCCCCCACGATCAGTTTGCGCCGTGAAAACGACTTCATCGCTGCACCTTTCTCAAGCAAAAAAAAGAACCGGACGGTCAGGGTGGTGTCAGGAGGCACGACGAGCCGCGCTCCCTTCTCCCTTCCACTATACACAGTCCCCAAGGGTACGCGATGGTGATGCATAGAACAGATGTCCACATATCCACAAAGTTATCCACAATCGGATGGGTGCCAAAGGGCAACGCGAAGGGGCCTGGTTCGGTGCATCACACGCGACCCAGGCCCCTAGGGCATCACGCTGCTAGCTCATCTCTTGGATCTGCTGTTCGATCTCGGCGAGCGCGCCATAGTCCTCGGCCAGCAAGCGATAGGCGCGCGTCAGGTAGAGTTCCGTCAGGCGTTGGCCGCGTTCGCCGGGGACGAGCGCCGCGTTGATGAGGTCTTCGGCGCGATATTTCTCGGGCAGTGGGGCGCTGGCGCGGCGCAGCGACCGCTTCGTTTCCTCTAGCAGCCGCTCGTCGTGGCCCTCTTGGGCATAGCGCAGCGTGCCGATGAGCGTCGCCACCTCGCTCAGGTGTTCGCGCTCGGTGCCGGGCGTTGACTCGGCGAGCATCGTCGTCAGGGGGTCATCCGCCGGGGCGACGGGCGTCGCGGGTGGGGCATCGAGCGGGCGGGTCGCCGCGCCGCCCGTGGTGCGCGGCGGCGGCTGGCGCTTGGCGGTGTAGCGTTGATACAGTTCGTGATATTCGGCGCTAGTGAGCGCGGCCAGTTCCATCCGCTGCTGCTCTTGGCCATAGGCGAGGCCACTGACCTCCACCACGTCGTCGTCGCGTAGCTCTGCCAGGCTGATCAGGGCCTCGGCGTCCTCGATGTCTTCCATCATGGGGGGGACGGGCATCACCCCTGGGCTGTTGCCCATGTCGCGCAGCCCCTCCATCGGCAACTGCGACGCCAAGATGGGCGGGATGTAGCGCCCAATCGAAAAGGTAATCGGCAACACCACGCAATACGTCGCCAACGCTGGCCCGCTCGTGGGCCGCACGATGATGATGGCGTGGCCTCGCGGCGCTTCGCGCTCTCCCCGAATGAAGCGTAAATCCATCGTTTCGCTCGCTTTCTCTCGCCGGGGGGCACGAGTGCCGCGAATGCCCCTCGCACACAATTCACTCACTCCATATCATACGCCGCGCGCATCCGTAACGCAAGGCAACCAAGCGTCACCGCGCCGATGGCCGCCGCCGCCCACAACCCATGCGTCAGGTCGATGAAGGCGAACATCGCATCCGTCAGCGCGTACAGCCACACCGCAGACGATGCGAGAGCC
This sequence comes from Ktedonobacterales bacterium, assembly GCA_038234855.1. Taxonomy (GTDB): domain Bacteria; phylum Chloroflexota; class Ktedonobacteria; order Ktedonobacterales; family JACDGC01; genus JACDGC01. Next base: position 2,757 of record JBBQSR010000408.1, read on the forward strand.
GGTATCGGCGCGACGGTGCCCCGCGCGCGCGCCGTGCCGCCACGCGGCCACGCCAGCACCACCGCGCCACACAGCACCGCGCACAGCGTCGCCCACCCCACAAAGTTCATCGTGGGGATGCCGAAATATGGCCCGCTCGCCCCCCACACCCAATACCCCTCGATCCGCACCGACACCGGCTCCAGCACCAGATCTAGCGCCACGCCAAGGACCGTAGCGACGACGATGGTGCGCAAAAGGAGCAATGACGAAAGTTTTTGTGAAATTTCGTGGCCTTCGTGGACTTTCTGACTTTCGTGTTCGGAAAAACCTCGCCCACTCGCACGCGAAACGACCATCCACCGCGCCACACCCACTGAGGCCGCCACCACCAGCAGCCACGCCCCGATGACGGGCAGCGGCACCGACCCCGGTAGACGCGGAAAGAGGATGCCACTGTAGTGGTAGGGGCCGAAGGGGAAGCCCGTCGCCACGCCGACCGTCTCGCCCACGAAGCCGCCCAGCGCCACGGTCAGCGCCAGCCAGCCGCCGCGCCGCGCGCCCATCCGTTGTGCCAGCCACAGCGCCGCCAGCGCGCCCTCTACGAAGAGCAAGACGCTCCCCGCCCACGCCATCGAGAAGCCGGGGCGCACATCGAAGGCCACCCCGGTGACGGCGATGGGGTAGCTCACCAGATAAAACATCCAGAGGATCAGGTAGGCCCATTCCAATGGGCTGCGGTGTCGCGCCCGCAGCGCCGCCACCATGCCCGCCAGGTGCCCGCGCCGCGTCTGCCAATAGGCCAGCGGCGGCGACGTTGACACGCGCCTCACGCCGTTTGCTCGGTCGCCCACTCGGCGTCGTGTTCGATTGCGGCGGCGGCTGGCGGCGCATCCAGCGTGGCGGGCACATCGAGGTGGCGCAGGAAGTGCAGGATGTGCTCGGCCACCAGATCGCTTTCCACGTCGCGCGTGACGACGTGCCACGACTTTTCGAGGATGACCAGTTGCTTGTGCGAGGAGCCAATGGATTCATAGATGGTGTGGGCATCGCGCACGGGCACCACATGGTCGTTGTACGCACCCACCACCAGGGTGGGGCACCGCACGCGGCCCAGGTTCGCGCGCACCAGCGGCAACACCTGCAAGAGCGTGTGCAGTGGGGCCAGCGTCATCCACTGCGAGGTCTTGCGGCTGCGATAGACGTGCCGCTCGGCGCGGTCGCTGATGTCTTCGCGCATGATGGGCAGGTAGGGCAAGACATAGCG
>JBBQSR010000409.1:0-3998 GCA_038234855.1 Ktedonobacterales bacterium
TATACGCCATGATAGTACCAGAGGTCACGATGGTGATCAACTGGTCCAGCAGCGGCAGGGTATATTCGCCCAGGCTCGTGCGGTGCTGCGCCGCGCCCTCGGCCAGCATCAGCGCCTCTTGGCGGCGTTTGCCTAGGGCCAAAAAGAGCGAGAGCAACACGGTGCACAGGTACAGCCACGGCGAGATGGGCACCGCCACGGCCACCGCGCCCGCCAGCGTCCGCAGCACGAAGCCCGCCGCGATGGCAAAGACGTCGAGCAGCACGATATGCTTCATCCACAGCGTATAGCCGACCTGGAGCACCCAATAGGCCGCCAACGAGCCGAGGAAGAGCGCGACGCTGCCCCCCCACGCGGTGTAGGGGTCGCCCACCGGCACGGCGTGCGGCGCGGCATGCAGCCCCAGCGACGGCGGCCACAGGTGCACGGCGATGGCGAGGGGCGTGCCCCCCAGCGGCACCCAGGCCAGCGCCAGCCCCAGCGCGACGGCCACCAACACCGCCAGCACCAGTCCCACGATGGCGGCGGGTCGCCCCAACGCCCCCGAGGCCAGCGGACGATACCGCTTCGTGGGGTGCACGCGGTCGCGCCGGATGTCGCGCAGGTCGTTGAAGATATACACCGCGCCCGATGCGGCGCAATAGGCCAGGACGGCCAGCACCGCGCGCGCCAGCGCCGCCACCTGCAAAGCGTGCCCCGCGAAGATCACCCCCGCGAAGAGGAGCAGATTTTTGGTCCATTCCCGTGGGCGCATCTCGCGCAGGACGAGGCGCACCTGCCCGCCAAACCCCGCCCGCGCCAGGGGGGCATCGGGGGCCAGCGTCTCACCCTCCTTGGTCGCGGTGATCTTCGCCATTCAGCAAATCTCCTGGGGCACACGAAAACTGGACGCAAAAAGCGCGAACTGCCACGAAAAACGCGAAAGCGGTTCACGGATGTCCAAGCTGGGAAACGTGACCATTTTTTCTTTTTTCGTGTCTTTCGTGGGATTTCGTGCTTTTCGCGTCCAATCGTCCTGTTCGATCAATAGATGCGTTTTTGCAGGTCGGCGATGCGCCGGATGGTGATCTTGTGCTTGTCGGTGCTGATGTAGTGTTTGTCGGTAAAGTAGCCCATCACCTTGTTGACGCTCTCGCGCGAGGCCCCGACCATGGAGGCCAACTCTTGCTGGGTAATGCGCAGGTCGATCTTCATGCCATCGTCGGTTTCCACGCCATATTCGCGGGCGAGGTCCAGCAGCTTCTTGGCGACACGGCCAAAGACATCCAGGAAGATCAGGTCTTCGACCATCTGGTTGGCCTGGCGGATGCGCGCGGAGAGCGTCTTCATCACGGCGACGGCGATGTCGGGGTGCTTGCGCACGACCTCGACGAAGTCGGGCCGTTGCAGGGTGAAGACCTCGACCTTGTCGATGGCGATGGCATCTGCTGAGCGCGGCTGGCTGTCGAGGATGGCCATCTCGCCGAAGCTGTCGCCCGGCCCAAAGACCGCTAGCGCGACCTCTTGCCCCTCGACGCTGGTCAGGCGGATGCGCACCCGCCCCTCGCGGATGACGTAGAGCACCTGGCCGGGATCGTCGCGGTGAAAGATGGCCTCCCCGGCGCGGAAGGTGCGCTTGCGCATGGCCCCCGCGATCTGTTCCAAGCTGGGGGCGTCGAGGTCCGCGAAAAACGCCACGCGGTCCAACTGTGGGCCTTCCGTCATGTCTGGTGCATTGTTCATCTCATGCCGCCTCCTGGTGCTAGGGTGCATCTGGGGCCGCGCACGCCCGATTCCGCCCGCGCCCTCTCACCCCGAATTGTACCCTACCACCCGTCCCCGCGCAACTGCTCGTGCCCTAGCCGCCCTCTTGCAAGCAAATGGGGGACGTCGGCGAGCGAAGCGCGATGACCGTGCCGATTGTGAATACTTTACTCTTGTTTCTTGCGGCGGGATGATATACAACTAGGGAGCCTTCATGGCGAGGATTTTTTCGCTCACCACGCAGTAAAGGGGAATAACATGGCACAGCCGATCGCTCAACCGAAAACCATTCAGGCACCCAAGACCCATCCGACCCTCATCGGGGCCACCTTTGGCCTGGTGGTGGCGGCGCTTCAGGTTGCCACGATCCAGCTCACCCATACCGTGCTCGACGGGAACAAGATCGTTGGGTTCGCCGGGTCGGTCCTCGTCCCACTCGTCGGGCTGTACCTCGCCGGGCACTATGCCGGTCGCCATCAGCGCCTGAATTTTCATAACACGACTTTGACCTCGGGGCTGCGCTCCGTGTTGGCGGGCACTGGGGCCGGGGCCATCACGGGTCTTTCCTATGTGCTGTTGACCGAGGTATCCGTTTTCGTCCAGAAGTATCTGCCGTATCAGCCGAGCAGCAATGGCGTCTTTGGCGACGTGTTGGGGGCCCTGGGCAACGTCGTGGGCTTCATCGTGTGGCTCTTCCTGGGGCTGCTGTTGGGGACCATCGGCGGCTACATCGGCGATCTGCGCGCGCACCAAGACATCAAGAAGGGCGCGGTCGTCGTCCAATAGTCGGCGCGTCCGCCCGCAGAGCGCCCCAGCACGTGTGTGCCGGGGCGCTCTTTTCGCGCGTGCCTGGCATTCGGCGCGTCTTGTGCGGTACACTCACGGTCGTGGCTGTGGCGCTATGAGCCGCAGCGTTTTCCTCAGCAAAGGAGTACGTGACACTATGGCGAATCCTCAGGGCATCCCGCCGATCGATACCGAACCGACCATGACGCCCAGCGGGCTGCAATTCATCGACATCGTGGTGGGCGACGGACCCGAGGCCCGCACGGGGCAAAAGGTTTCGGTCCACTACACGGGCTGGTTGAAGAACGGGACAAAATTCGATAGCTCGGTCGACCGTGGTCAGCCGTTCGTCTTTGATTTGGGCAAGGGCAACGTCATCAAGGGGTGGGACCTCGGCGTGGCGGGCATGAAGGTCGGCGGCAAGCGCCGCCTCATCATTCCGGCGGATCTCGGGTATGGGGCGCGGGGGGCCTCGGGCGTCATTCCCCCGAACGCGCAACTGACCTTCGATGTGGAACTGCTAGGCGTGAACTGACGCAGCCACACTTGCCCTAACACCAGCATATTTCCTCTTGGCCACCCGCTCGCAGCGTGGGTGGCCTCTTCTTTGGCCGTTTCCCAAAAGTCCCGGATTGGGTTACAGCAAGGCCTAGCCTATTGCTACTAGACATAACACAAGTACATTGCGTTTCCTTACGGTTTTGCTAACACTGTGGGTGAGCAGCCAACAAGGAGTTCGCCCATGCGCCAGTATGTTCTCGTCGTCCTCATCGTTTTCGCCCTTCTCACCAGCCTTCCCGTCGCGCCCGCACGGGCCGCGAGCATGCTCACCTGGACGGTCGCGCCGTCGGTCAGCACCCCGCAGTTCAACACGGTGGATGTGCGGCCCGCGTACCTCACCGACACCCATGGGTTTTGGATGCTCTATTCTGACGGATCGAATGTCGTGCATCGCTGGTTTGGCACCACGGTTGACCGGCTGGCCGAGCAAGGGCACGGCACGCTCGACGCCAGCTTTGGCCATCGCTATGGTGAGCAGTATTGGATCGCCGGGGCCTACACCGACCTGCACACCTGGTACGCGACGGTGCACGTCGAGTTCAATTACCACGCGACCCCGGCATCGATCTTTCATTGGTTTCGCAAGATCGGGCTGGCGACCTCGACGGATCGGGGGCTGCACTGGCACTACGCGGGCGATATCCTCTTTTCGGCGCAGTCGTCGAACATCCGCGATTATGCCAACCTGCGGTACTTCAATGATGGTCCCGGCGACCAGTATCTCTACGCTGATTGGCGCGGGGGCTATTTCTACATCTATTACACCGTCAGTTGGGTCGACAAGAACACGGGCGAGCGGTGGGAGGGCACGCGTGCCGCCCGCTGCCCGTTGGCCGCGAAGCTGGCACCTGGCTGCTGGCACAAATATTACGCGGGGGGCTGGTCGCAGCCGGGCATCGGCGGATGGG
>JBBQSR010000410.1:0-3989 GCA_038234855.1 Ktedonobacterales bacterium
CCAAAGACGACCGCCGCGACGATGGCGCCGATGATCACCGCCGCACCCAGCGACCGCACGATCAATTCCAGGTTGGGGTTTGGTTGGTTGTGGTGCACGACCTCTGGTTGCGGGCGGACGCCCACGGCGCGTTCGCGGGCGGCCTTCTCTTTGGTGTAACGGTCCAGGGCGGAATCCGCAAGATGCGTATCCATTTCGGGGTCGAGGTCACGTCCGGCGGCGATGGCCGCCTGAATCTCGCGCTGCAAGGCTTCGCGGTCCTCGGGTGTTTGTGCGCTCATCGTGTTCCCCCTTTGCTGGCGGGTGCCAGCAGATCGGTCTATTCTTTTCGATATATCTATTATGCCCGATCTTCCGCGAAAATGCCAGTGACCTGCGGCATATTTTCGGGCTATGTGGCAGGTCATGGTGTGCGTCAGCCAGTCTGAGCCGGTGTGCCCTGTATCAAACGCGGATGGCGGAGTCGCAGTCGATCCTGCGACTCCGCCATCCGCGCGGCAAAACGGGGAATGGGCGCACTCTTTCGCACTTATGGGCCGATGCTCGGGAAATCATAAAAGGTGCCACCGGGGCCGTACACCCGCCACAGCAGGGCGTGGGTCTGCTCATTCACCGCATAGAGGTGGCGGTCATAGCTCGCAAAGTAGACCACTCCGCTTTCGATCACGGGCGTGAAGATCGTATAGGGCGAACCATCAGGGGTGGAATGGAACGTCCATTGTGGCGCGCCTGTGGTGGGCGAATAGGAGTGCAGAATGCCATCTTCACAGCCCACCAGCACATTCACACTATCGACAGCGGGGTCGTTATCGCACGCGCCGATGGTTTGCTGCCAGGCGACCTGTTGTTTTGTGATGTCGATATCGTAGAGCGTCAGGCTGTTCGAGGAGATGTACAACTGATTGCCCAGGATCATGGGCACATGCATCTCTGGTGCGCCCGCATGTTCGACGAGCAGCCGCCACATGACCTGCCCTGTCGTTGCCTGGATGGCGTAGACGTAGCCATCGATGGTGCCGATGTAGATGATGCCATTCGCAATCGTCGGCGTCGAGTGCCCTGCCCCCGTCCCGATGGCTGTCTTCCACAGCAGCGCGCCGTTGGCGGCATTGAGCGCGTACAGATAGCCATCCGAGGAAGCGACATAGACGACATGGTTCACGACGAGCGGCGCACCATAGATCGTGAAGTGGGTGGGGAACTTCCATTTCAGCGTCCCATTGGGCGCGTTGAGGGCATACACCGAATAGTCCCAACTCGCCACATAGACTGCATTATCCGCCTCTGAATAGGTGGGTGGCGCGGTCGTGATGTTGTTCATCATATATTTCCAGACTATATTGCCTTCGGCATAGTTCAGCGCGACCACGTAGCCCGCGTTCCCCGTGAATATCAGCGTATCAAAAATATCGACCTTCGATGGGGTCGTGGAGTCGTAGGTCAGCATGGGCGTGCTCCACAGCAAGCCGCCGTCCTGGGGTCGCAACGCATAAAAGACTGGGTTGAATGACGCGCCGAAAATGATCTTGACGGCGACAGGGGGGCGTGGCCGTGGGCGAGGAATCTGTGCATGGGCCGTGGGTCGTGCCAAGTAGAAGGCTCCCGCCCCGACGAAGAGCACGAGTGCGCCAAGGATGAGGCGCAGGGTACGGATGATCTTTGGCGACATAGTGCGAGTTCCTTCGTTGACGGAAATGCGGCATGCCTGTTTCGTGAGGGGCGTCCTCTCTAGTGGTCGCCTCCTTGACAAAGGAAACGTACCAGCGTAGAACGTGTAACAGGCTTTAGGGGATGTGCGACAATGCATGCATGACTGCCACCCACCTCGCCGCACCCACCCTGCGTCAGCGCGCCGCCTCGCCCATCGTGCGTGGCTGGCTGATGCTGCTCGCCTCGAATTGCGTCTTCGCCGGGGCCTATGTCGCGGGGAAATTCGCCCTCACCGCTGTCTCGCCCGTTACGCTGAATGCGTTGCGCTTTACGCTGGCCTCTGTCGTGCTCGCGCCAGTGGTCGTGCGCGGCTGGCGGCGCTTGCGCATGAACCGCGCGGATATGGCGACCTTCATCGCGGTTTCCCTGCTCAGCTTCGTCTTGAACAAGCTCTTCGAGTATTTCGGCGTCAACCTGAGCACCGCGTCGGATTCCGCGCTGCTGATCGCGGGCGAGGGCATCTTCACCGCGCTGCTGGCGTGGGTGGTGCTGCGCGAACGGGCGACGTGGCGGCACGGCGCGGCGCTGGCGCTGGGAGTGCTGGGGGTGTACCTGATCATCGAGCGCGGCTTCGCCCCGCACCTGGGCGGGGGTGGCGGCACGAACCGCATCCTGGGCGATGCCCTCTTCGTCATCTCGCTGGTCTTCGAGGCGGTGGCCTCCATCATCAGCAAGCGGCTGGCGGGGCGCTTTTCACCGCTGCTCGTGACGGGGGCGACGGTCGTGGGGAGCCTGGTCGTCTGGATTCCCGCCGGAACGGTTGACATCGCGCTGCATGGGCTGCATCTGACGCCGCTGGCGACGGGGGGCATCATCTATCAGGCGCTCTTCGTCACGGTCATCGGTTACATCTTTTGGTTCGGTGGGTTGCAGGTCATCGCCGGGACGGGTGCCGCCGCCACGCTCTTCTTGCAGCCCCTGTTGGGCACGCTGCTGGCCGTCGTCATCTTGGGCGAACGGCTCAGCCCCTTCACCCTCATCGGGGGTGGCTGCATCATCGTCAGCGTGTGGGCCATCTCGCGCCTCAGCCGCGCACGCACGCCCCTCGAAAGCCCCATGGCGTAGCGCCCGCCCACATCCGATGCGACAGCATGCGCCATGACATATAATGAGCGCAATAGCATTGGCGCGCTGAAACGAGGAACACCCGATGTTGCGACAGCTGTGGGGCGAAACCTATCTCATCCCGGCAGATATCACGGGCGACGAGCTGCTGCGCTACCCCGACGACGGCTACACCAACGAAGTCTACGAAGGGATATTGGTCAAGACGATGACGACACCGGGCCACGCCATCACGTGCCAAGTGCTAGGCCGCATATTGGGCAACTATGGTGTTGCCATGGGATTCCCAGATACTCGCATCCTGCAAAACGCGCTTTTCGATTTCACGCTACCCGGTACTCCGAAAAAGACCATCCTTGCACCTGATATCGCTATTCTGCGCTCTGATGCTCCCTCAGGTCTGAACAATGTCACGCATGATGTGCCGATGATCGCGGTTGAGGTGGTTTCACCTAACCAGACGCTTGACGAGATTCGCATCAAAGCAGCGACCTATCGTGCAGCCGGTGTTGAGGAAGTGTGGATACTCGATAGAAACACCCGCACTGCCGAAATTTGGACCGCGCAGGGGCAGATATCCGTGACCGCTGGGCAGCCGCTCTCCAGCACCCTTTTGCCTGGTTTCAGCGTGATCCTCGGCACCCTCTTCGCATAGATGGGCTGGTGTACTGCTCAGTGCCCCCTGAAAAATCGGAGTTTTTGCAGTCACCCCCTGACTGTCGCGCAATCCATCTCTGCCTGTGTTATGGTATAGGCAGCAGAGATTGCAGGCATACAACGACGTTTACGCTAGAGGAGCCACTCACGCATGGCTATGGATATCAGCCGCCGCTATGTCATCATCGGCAACGGTGTCGCGGGCACCACCTGTGCGCAGATGCTGCGCAAGAACGACCCCAACTGCGTCATTCACCTCATCACCAACGAGCCGTACCCGCTCTATAATCGCGTCTCGTTGCCCCGCTTCTTGCAGGGCGTCTTGACCGAGGAAAAGGTCATGATCCGCAACCGCGAATGGCACGAGACGCAAAAGATCGAGCTGCTGACCGAGACGCTGGTGACGCGCATCGACGCCGAGGAGCGCGTGGCCTACACCGACAAGGGCCACCAACTGCGCTACGATGCCCTGCTGGTCGCCACCGGCGGCTGGGCCAACAAGCTCCGCGTCCCCGGCGCGGATCGCGTCAAGCACATCTACAACTTCGTGACGCTCG
>JBBQSR010000411.1:0-3958 GCA_038234855.1 Ktedonobacterales bacterium
GGGCCTCTTCTTCGGAACGAATTCGGGCTTCGCCAATTTCACGAGTCGTCCCAGTTATGAGGACCACCTGCTGGCGGGCTGTCTGCTGCACCTGCCCACTACGGATGGTAAAGCCACCGCCGATTTCCTGTGGCGGCTGGGCAGCCTCTATGCCGTGAATGCCGTCGCGCACACCGCCGCCCCCTCGCTGACGGTCGCCACCGCGGCAGATGTCGCCGCGCTAGGCTGATTCGCCGCGCATGCGCTACAATAAAGGGGCGGAGGTGCGAGCATATGGCGGGCGTGTATGATGTGGTCATCGTGGGGGCGGGGCACAACGGCTTGGTGTGCGGCTGCTATCTGGCGCGGGCGGGGCTGCGGGTGCTGGTGACGGAGCGGCGCGACCGCGTGGGCGGCGCGGTCATCACAGAAGATGACATCTTTCCTGGCTATGCGCTGGATACGTGCAGTTCGTTTCACATCGTCATCAAGGCTCTGCCGATCATCGAGGAACTGGGGTTGGAACGCTTCGGGTTAGAATATCTGCCGATGGACCCCTTCGGCTTCGCGCCGTTCCCCGATGGCACCTCCATCACCTTTTGGCGCGATCTGGACCGCACCTGCGACTCCATCGCCAAGCTGAACCCGCGCGACGCCGAGGCGTATCGCCAATTCATCACCCTTTGGGCGCGGTTCAACGAGCCAGTGTATGCGACCTTCATGGCCCCGCCGCGCATGGGCGCGATGATGGGCAGCATCCTCCGCCAGCCGCGCGCCAAGCTGCGTGGGATGCTGGGCATCGGCGAAGGCGCGGATCTGCTGCAAGCGGTGCTGGGCAGCTATGGGCAACTGATCGACCGCACCTTCGAGGATGAGCGGCTGAAGGCGGCGCTGGCGTGGTTCGCCGCGCAGGGCGGCATGGGGCCAGATGACCCCGGCGGCGGCGAGCAGATGGCCTGGCAGATCATGTGCCACACGACGGGCTGCTGGCGACCACGCGGCGGCTCGGGCATGCTGACGCAAGCCCTGGCACGCTGCCTGGAATCGCACGGCGGCGTGGTGCGGACGGATGCTGCCGTCGCGGAGATCCTGGTGCGCGGCGGCGTGACGCGCGGCGTGCGGCTGGCCTCGGGCGAGCAGATCGCCGCTACCTGCGTCATCTCGAATGCCCACGTGCAGACGACGCTGCTGGACCTTGTCGGTGCCGACAAGCTGCCCCCCGCGCTGACCCGCAAGATCCAGACGCTGCGCATCGCGAACGGCATGGGCATGACGATCCGCTGCACCGCCGACGCGCTGCCCAGCTACACCGCGCTGCCTATGGCGGGCGACCAGGCCAATGAGACGCACCCCGGCATGCAGATGCTGTGCCCCGACATGGTGACGCTTCGTCGCGCCTTCCACCAGAGCGAGATGGGCCACACGCCCGATGTGCCGCTGGTCCTCGGCATGACGCCGACCGCGATGGACCCGGAACTCGCCCCCCCCGGCAAGCACATCTTCAACATCTGGGCGCAGTGGCACCCCTACGCGCTGGCCGACGGTGCGCAGTGGGACGACGCCCTGCGCGAACGTGAGGCCGAGAAGCTGCTGGCGGTTGTCGAGCAGTACGCCCCCGGCTTTCGCCAGCACATCAGCGGCATCTATATCAAATCCCCGGTGGATCTAGAGCGCATCGGCGGCCTGTTGCGCGGCCACCTGATGCATATCGACATGACACTGGATCAGATGTTTATGTTTCGCCCCGTCCCCGAACTGGCGAATTACCAGACGCCCATCGCGGGCCTGTGGCTGACAGGGGCCAGCATGCACCCCGGCGGCGGCGTCTCTGGCGCGCCCGGCTACATCACCGCCCACGAGGTGCTGAAAAGCTGGAAGCGCATCCGCCAGGGGTCGCTGGGGTGAGCGATTACGCCGCATCGCACGTGCATTGCAATCTGGGAGAGTCGATACTGGGGGAATGACGATCAATGGTCGTGAGGCGCAGCTTTAACGTTTGGTTATACAGGCTAGCTTTTGGAACGCTTGGGCTAGCGTGCTTACTTATTCCCGGTTTTCTCCTGTACAGTTTCATGCTTGCTGTCCAATATGGCTTGAATCCTTGGCCATTCGTTGGTACATCTGCCCTACAAATGATACCCGCTGCACTTGTATTATGTGGCCAATTCTGGTTCGTCGGCGTGTATCTCAAACAATCACAAAACTTTAATCGGGCGCGACAGGAGGCGTCTCAGGGAAAAGGAAAACGAATGAGCTTACATGATGTTATGTCTAGCTTGCCCGATCAATTACTCCCCCTACCCTTTCATGTCCGCTTACGCTATTATTGGAGCACCGAGCAACGGGTGGTCTTTGGTGTGCTTTTTGCGATTTTGCAGGGATGTTTCCTCTGCGTAGCTTTTTTTGTGCAGCCAACAGGTGGAATGCCCGAGTGGGCGTTCCTGTTGAGCATAGAAGCCATTTTGAGCTTCATTCTCGGTTGCCTATTATTGACCTTCATTATCATGCTACGCTCACGTTTGATGGTAACAGAAGCAAATATTATGTTCTGGGAACTCGGTCGTAGAGACATCGTGCGCTGGAGTGAGGTAAAACTCTTCGCCATCCTCAAGAATGGGAATTTTGAGGTAGCAAGTGCGACAGGACGAGTGGAGTTACGTATTATTGATAAACCAAAACACGCTTTGCAGCGCCCCGACATCCCCTTTGAGGAATATCAGCGCAAAATGGATGGGCTGCTGTTGCTCATCGCCGCGAGGACTGGGCTGCCGCTGATGGATCTGCGCGATGTTGAGGAGAGGTGAGATTATGTGGTTTATTGAACGTGTCCTGGACTTCATCGACAACCGACGTTGGCATGCGCTCGTCAACAATCCCAAATCCGACGCGGTGTTCGATGCACTCGTCGCGCGGGATGATGCGGCACAAGCGGGTGACGATGGCGGCATATCATTGGATGTGCCGTTTGAGAAATGGGATCGCCAGCACGATATCAATCGCTGAGGCGAGATTGGTAGCCATGTTGAGGATGACAGGCGATGTCATAGCAGATAATACCCAAGAGTGGCTTTGGTCAAGTCCCACATTTCGCGATTGGCACTAGTTTTGCCGGGAACTCCATGCTACAATGGGAACTAACGTTTTGTCCTCTGCTCGGCTGCCCCGGTGCCGGGCACGCTCGGCGCTGCGGCCTCGCCCGCGTCACACCCCAAGGGAGCTGCCGATGAATAACTACCCGCCACACCAATCTGCCGCCATGATCCCCGCGCAACCACAACCCGTCGCCCCCACTCGCCCGAACCCCTTTCAGATGCTCTTCCACGTTGGCCGCACGGCGCGTCTGGCTGGGGCGCTGATGACCGACCCGCGCGTAACCATCTTTCGCAAGCTGCTGTTCGTCGGATCGATTGTCTTATTGCTTGTGGCGCTGATATTCCCCGAAACCATCGGCGGATCGCTCTCGGTGTTCTTGCCGCCGCTCCTGGGTGTCGAGGTTCCCGTCGATGCCACGCTCGACTGGGTCGCGGTCGGCTTAGCCGCCTTCAATCTGCTGCGCGTGTTCCCCCAAGAGGTCGTGACCTATCACTATAACCGCCTCTTTCACGCGCCAGCGAAATAAGCGCGGTCGCGGCACCACCAAGGGCGCAGACAAGCTGGAAACCGGCCAAACCATCGCCCCTTGTGGTGCCGCGCCGCGTTGTCGAGCCTCATGAGCTGAGCGACACAAAAATGTCCGCCTCCATCGTGGAGGCGGACGCGTGTTATGCGCTGCGGATGCAGGGCGAGTTAGATCGCTGCGCCACCACGGCTGAAGGCGCGCAGGATGGCGGTCAGGATGACCGCGCCGATGACGGCGACCACCAGGGTACCCCAAAAGCCGAACGTGGCCGAAGTGAACAGGCCAACCAAGATGCTGCCCAGGAAGGCACCGATCAGGCCCACGACGATGTCACCAATGAAGCCGAAGCCGCCGCCCATG
>JBBQSR010000412.1:0-3956 GCA_038234855.1 Ktedonobacterales bacterium
GCCCGTCAGGCTCAGCCGCATGCCCGGCACGCAGAACGCGCCGAAGCTCTGCCCCGCACTACCGTTATAGTGACAGGTGATGCTGCCGCCCGGCAGCCCCGCGTCGCCCCAGCGCCGCGCGATCTCGCCCGCCAATGGGCCACCCACGGTGCGGTCGCCATTCGTGATGTGCGCTTGCAGCAGCACCCCATGGCCGCGTTCCAGCAGAGGCAGCGCGTCATCCAGCAACTGCGCCTCGCGGGCGTGCTGGTCAGATGTCGGCGCGCTGGCCGCCGTCGGGGTGTGGCGGCGCGGCATGGCTTCGGGTCCGGCGGCCAGCAGCGATGCCAGATCCAGCCGCGCGGGCAGGGCGTCGGCCTGGGGCACCAGCAGATCAGCCCGCCCGATGATCTCATCCAATGAGCGTGCGCCTAGCTCCGCCAGGAGCGCGCGGACCTCGCCTGCCAGCGACAGCAGGAAATTGGCGATGTGCTCGGGGGTGCCAGTGAATTTCTGACGCAATTCGGGGCGCTGCGTGGCGATGCCAGCGGGGCACGTATCCAGGTGACACTGGCGGGCCATGTCGCAGCCAAGCGCGATCAAGGCTGCCGTGCCCAAGCCAAATTCATCCGCGCCCAGCAGCGCCGCGACGATGATGTCGCGTCCGGTCTTCAGCCCGCCATCCACCCGCAAGCGCACGCGACCGCGCAGGCCATTCAGGCGCAGCACCTGTTGGGCCTCGGCCAGCCCGACCTCCCAGGGGATGCCGACATGCTTGATGGCGCTCAGCGGCGACGACCCCGTGCCGCCATCGTGGCCGCTGATGAGGATGTAGTCGGCGTGCCCCTTCGCAACGCCCGCCGCGATGGTGCCCACCCCGCGCGTGGCGACCAGCTTCACCCCGACCGCCGCGCGGGGGTTCACCTGCTTGAGGTCAAAGATCAGTTGGGCGAGATCCTCGATGCTGTAGATATCGTGGTGCGGCGGTGGAGAGATCAAAGGAACACCGGGGCTGGTGTGGCGCAGCCGCGCGACATGCGCCGTCACCTTGCTGGCCGGGATCTGCCCGCCCTCGCCGGGCTTGGACCCCTGGGCCATCTTGATCTCGATCTCTTCGGCGTTCGCCAGGTAGGCCGCCGTCACGCCGAACCGCCCCGAGGCGATCTGCTTGACGCGGCTGTTGGTGGCGATGCCGTCGCGCTCGCCCGTGAAGTGTTCGGGGTCCTCGCCGCCCTCGCCCGTGTTGCTGCGCGCTCCCAAGCGATTCATGCCGAGGGTCAGCGTCAGGTGCGCCTCGGGGCTGAGCGACCCCACCGACATGGCGCTGCTGACGAAACGCCGCGCGATGGCCTCCGCCGACTCGACCTCCTCGATGGGGATGGCCGCCCCCGCCTGCCACGTCAGTTGATCGCGGATGGCCGTCGCCGGGCGCTGATGCACCAGGGCCGCGTAGCGCGCGTAATCTTCCGCCGATCCGCTCAGCGCCGCCTGTTGCAGCGCCTTCACGATGGCCGGATTCGCCGCGTGGTACTCGCCGTTGCGGCGAAAGCGCATGTTGCCCCGGTCCGCCAGGCGGCGCGACTGGTCGTCGCTCGCCTCCGCCAGCCGCGCGGCGTCGGCCTGTTGCTGGCAGACGCGCGCGTGCACCTCGCGCAGCCCTAGGCCGCCCAGCGACGACGGGGTGCCAGGGAAATAGGCCGCCAACAGGTCGCCGTCCAGCCCGATGGCCTCGAAAAGCTGCGCGCCATGGTAATTTTCGATCACCGACAGGCCCATGCGCGCCATGATCTTGAGCAGCCCTTTTTCCACCGCGCTCTGGTAGTGGTGCTGGGCCTCGCTCGCCGTCAGCGCCTCTAGCCCGCGCGATCCGGCGAAGCTGGCCGCTGTCGCCAGCGCCAGATACGGGTGGATGGCATTCGCGCCATAGCCGATCAGCAGCGCGGATTGATGCGTATCCCACGCGGCCCCGGTTTGGGCAACGACGCCGACCTGATCGCGCAGTCCCGCGCGCACCAGGGCGTGATGGCTGGCGGCAAGCGCCAGCAGCATGGGCACCGGGGCCTCGGTCGCCGCCAGGTCGTGGTCCGACAGGACCACCAGCCCCGCGCCCGCGCGCACCGCCGCCACGGCCCGCGCCGCGATGGTTTCCAACGCGGTCGCCAGCGCCAGCGCGTCCGCGTCATCCGCTGAGGCGACATAGCCGCAGGGGATGGTCGCGTGGCGCAGCGCGTGCTGTTGCGCCGTGTGCATGATGTGCTCGAACGCGCCATCATCGAGCAAGGGCGACGGCAAGATCAGCAGCGGCGCGGTCGGCTCAGTGCCCGTGAAGACCGAGCCGACCGCGCCCAGATGGGTCGAGAGCGACATGACGCTGCGTTCGCGCAACGAGTCGATGGGCGGATTCGTGACCTGGGCGAACCGCTGCTTGAAGTACGCGGCCAGCGGGCGCGCGTGCTGCGACAGCACGGCCAGCGGCGTATCGTCGCCCATGCTCCACACCGCTTCGCCGCCGCCGACCGCCATCGGACGGACGATCATCTCGACATCTTCGTGGGTATAGCCAAAACGCGCGTGCAGTGGGATGAGGTCGCCGACGGGCGACGCGGGTGCGGCGGTCGGCGGCATGATGGCGACGTGGTGACGTCGCACCCACTCCGCGTAGGGCGCGTGCTGGGCCAGCGTCGCCTTGATGTCGCCATCCGTCAGCAAGACTCCCCGGTGCAGATCGACCGCGATCATCTGGCCTGGACCCAAACGGCCCTTCGTCACCAGCACGTGCGCGTCGTCTTTCAGCACGCCGACCTCAGAGGCCACCACCAGCAAGCCATCATCGGTGACGCTATAGCGCAGGGGACGAAGGCCGTTGCGGTCCAGCTTCGCGCCGACGATGTGTCCATCAGCAAAGACCAACGCCGTCGGGCCATCCCACGGCTCTTGCATGGGGGCATGGGCGGCATAGTAGGCGTGCAGCGCGGGGTCGAGGTCGTCGCGGTTTTCCCACGCCTCGGGGGCCAGCACGGCGAAGGCGTGCAGCAGGTCGCTGCCGGTGTGGCGCAGCAGTTCCACGACGTTATCGAGGCTGGTCGAGTCGCTGCCGCCGGGCTGGATGACCCCGCGCAACCACTCGGCATCGGCGGGCCAGTGCTGCTGCGCCACCGCCGCCTCGCGCGCGTGCACCCACAACCGATTGCCCTGCACGGTGTTGATCTCGCCGTTGTGACCCAGGTAGTGAAAGGGTTGCGCCAGCCGCCAACTAGGAAAGGTATTGGTGCTGTAGCGTTGATGAAAGACGGCGAAGGCGGTGACGTAGCGCAGATCGCTGAGATCAGGATAGAACTGCGGCAACTGCGCCGCCGTCAGCAAACCCTTATAGACAACGGTGCGCGCCGAGAGCGAGGGAATAGCGAAGCCCGCCGAGACATGGTCCGCTAGGCGGTGCTCCATCTCGCGACGGGCTAGGTAGAGGCGCGTCTCGGTAGCGTCCGTCACGGCGTCGCCATCCACGCCGATGACCAATTGCTCGATCTGTGGACAGTCGCGTTGGGCGCGCACGCTCAGCACGGCGTGGTCGGTGGGGACGGGTCGCCAGCCCAGCACGCGCATCCCGCGCCGCGCGATGACTCCGGCCATCACCTGACGAATCTGCGCCTGTGCCGCCGCGTCCTGGGGCAAAAAGCACATGCCCACGGCGAGCTGCGTGGTCGCGCCGAGCGCGACACCCTGCGTCGTCAGCCAATCCGTGAGGATGTGGTGGGGCAGCCCAGCCATGATGCCCGCGCCGTCGCTCGTCGCATCCGCGTCGCTGGCACCACGGTGCGCGAGATGGGCCAGGGCGTCGAGTGCCAGGGCGAGGATGCGATGCTCAGGGGTGCCAGCGATGCTGGCGATGAGGCCGGTGCCGCACGCGTCGTGCTCAAAGGCGGCGTCATAGAGGGGATATGCTGCGAGAGTGGCCGTGTGCGGCGTTGCACGATCGG
>JBBQSR010000413.1:0-3937 GCA_038234855.1 Ktedonobacterales bacterium
CGTCGCGGATGTGCCTGGCGCGGGGGCGGCGGGCGGGCTGGGCGCGGGGCTGCTGGCCTTCGGTGGTCTCAACGCGCGGCTGGCACGCGGGGCCGAGACGATCCTCGATCTCGTCGGCATCGACGCGCGGCTGGCGCAAACCGACCTCGTCTTCACGGGTGAGGGGCGGCTCGACGACCAGGTGCGCTTCGGCAAGCTGACGGGTGCGCTGGCGACCCGTGCCCACGCGCGGGGCATCCCCGTCCTTTGCGTGGTGGGTGGCGTCGCGGCGGGCTACGAGGCGGCGTATGCGCTGGGCATCCGCGCCGTCATCGTCGCCGCCGACGGCCCGCGCTCCCTGGTGGATGCCATGACGCACGCGCACGACCTGATCGCTGGCAGCGTCGCCCGCGCGCTGCGGCTGTGGGGCGGCGCGGCCTCCCTCTGACTCAGCCTTGCCGCAGGGCGACGCGCAATTGCTTGGCGAAGCGGCGGGGCGCGCTGACGAGGCCGCCGCGCACCTCAGGCAAGGCGATGACGGCGAGTGCCGCCAAGCCAAAGTAGACCCAGGCGAAGACGACCCGCGCGTCATGCGAGGGAAAGACGAACTGCAACAGGTACAGCACGAGCAGGGCGATGCTCTCGCGTACCCCCAACTTGCGGTCCAGCACCAAGATCACCGCCAGCAAGCCCTGCGCCGCCGTCAGCAACAGTTCCTCGGTCTGGCGGGCATCCAACGCGAAGCCGCTGATGTGCCCCGCCGAGATCGAGTAGACCAGGGGGATGCTGCCGACGAGCAAGGTCCATTGATTGACTTTGGAGGAGATCAACGCTTGCAGGCTGGTTTCGCCGCGCCCCGCGAAGGCGAACAGCGCGACCACGACGAACTCGGGGGCCTCGGAGGCCAACGGTGCGACGACCTGCACCAGGACGAAATCATCGATCCGCAGTTGATGGCCGACCTGCACCAGCCCTTCCGCGAAGGGTTCGGCCACCAGCGCGATGGCCGCCGCCGCCAGCACGAAGAGGCCCACCAGCACCGGACCCAGCCGCGCGCGGGGCAGCGCCGCGATGGCGCGCGCTGGGCCGACCAGATTCCCCGCCTCTTCGCGTTCCCCGGCGCGGCTGAGGAACCAGAGGTAGAAGACGAAGATCGCGAAGAGGACGACCGTGTCGAAAAGCGTGATGCTCCCCCGCCACGGCAGCACCAGTGAATAGGCCGTCGCGGCCAACAACAGCACGACCTCCACCACGCTATGCGCGGGCAACGCGACCCCGTCGCGCTGGCTGCGGGGCGCGCCGCGTCGCCACGCGATGAAGGCCGCGAGCAGGACGATGCCGCTCCAGCCCAGGCCGATCAGCAGCCGATTCGCGCCCGTCATGTTCGCCACGGCGTAATGCGCTTGGTCGGGGTTATGGGCCGCGTTCCACGCGAAGATCACGTCCACCGCGTATTCGGGGAGCACGGTGATGAGCGCCAGCAGGGCGATGGCGAGGCCCCCGGCGATGACGGTCTGCGCCGCCTCCGCCGCCCAGGCCAGCACGAAGGCCGCGCCGATCAGCGCGACACCCGCCACCGCCGCCGTGACCAGCGGCGCGACGTGTGCCCCACTCAGCCGCAGCAGCATCCCTGGCACGGTCAGCGCCATCATCAGGCCGATGATTCCCCAGCCGCGCGCGGGGGCTGGCGTGGCGGTGGTGGGGGCGGTCCCCTTGCGAGTCGTTGGTTTAGCCATTGTGCTCCGTTCCTCGAATGCTCATGCGCTCAACGCGCGCAGACACGGCGATTCATCGTCAAGCAAGATAGTGGTGAAGGGATGGTTGCGCAGCATCAGCTTACGACGTTTGACGGGGGAAGCCCTTTGCCCTACTGCCGCAGCATTATCGCGCAATGACGCGACCATGGATAGGGTAAAAACGATGGTGCCCCCCACAGCTTACCAAAATTTCACAATGTGAGGAAGCTTTCATTTGTGCGCCCTGCCTCTTGACGTAACCGTATCGTTGGGGCTATAACTGGCAACAATAGTATGCAGCGACGCGCCTGACCCCGCCGCGCGTCGTGCCGCCATCGTCGGCGGCGATTCATTCCATTGGAGGCATGCAGATGGCGTTCTTTCGGCGCAACCGCCCGACGGCGACCCAGGCTCCCCCCGCCCCCATCACTCCGGCGAATGGCAACGGTGCCGCGCCCATGGCTGCCCCGACCCCCGCCCCCGCCGCGCCGCCCATCTTCGCGGCGACGATGATGGACTATCCCCTCACCATTCAGCATATCATGGAGCGGGCGAAACGTTACTTTCCCCACCGCGAATTGGTGACGCTGCTCGCCGAGGGCACCGAGCGCACGACCTATGGTGCCATGTTTCCCCGCGTCGAGCGCGCCGCCGCTGGGTTGGCGCAAATGGGGATCAAACGGGGCGACCGCGTGGCGACGCTCGCCTGGAACAACACCCGCCACTTCGAGCTGTACTTCGCCATCCCCTGCATGGGCGCGGTGCTGCATACGCTGAATCTGCGGTTGCCCGCCGACCAACTCGGCTTCATCATCAGCGACGCGGCGGATACGGTCATCTTCGTGGATGCCGATCTGCTGCCGTTGCTGGAAAAGGTGCAGGGGTCGCTGGGGAGCGTCAAACAGATCATTGTGATGAATGGCACGGCCACCACCACCGTCGCGGGCATGCCCCCCGTGCTGGACTACGAGCAGTTCATCGCCGCCGCGCCCGCCAGCTTCACCTGGCCCACGCTGGACGAGCGCGATGCCGCCGCCATGTGCTACACCTCGGGCACGACGGGCAATCCCAAGGGCGTGGTGTATAGCCACCGTTCGGCCTTCCTGCACGCCATCTCGGTGACACAGGCCGACACCATCGCGCTGTCGGGCAACGACGTGGCGCTGCCCATCGTGCCGATGTTCCATGTGAATGCCTGGGGTCTGCCCCACGCCGCCGCGATGGTCGGCAGCAAGGTCGTCTTCCCCAACAAATATATGGACCCCAACCGCATCGCACAGGTGATGCACGACGAGAAAGTGACCTTCGCGGGCGGCGTGCCGACGATCTGGATCGGCCTGCTGCAAGTGATCGCCAAGCGCGACGATCTGGATCTGTCGTCGGTGACGCGGCTGGTCTGCGGTGGCTCCGCCGCGCCGCGCAGCCTGATCGAGGGGCTGGACCAATATCACCTGCCGATCCTGCACGCCTGGGGCATGACTGAGACCTCGCCCATCGGCACCGTCGCCCGGCTGAAGTCGAATCTGCAAGACATCCCCTACCAAGAGCAGTTGAACTATCGCGCCAAGCAGGGGCTGCCCGTGGCGCTGGTTGACCTGCGCATCACCGACATTGACACGGGCAAAGAGTTGCCTTGGGACGGTGTCGCCTTCGGCGAGGTGCAGGTGCGCGGCCCCTGGATCACCGGCTCGTACTACCACGACCCCAACCCCGCCGACAAATTCGTCGATGGCTGGTTTCGCACGGGCGATGTGGCGACGGTCGACCCCGAGGGCTATGTCGAGATCGTCGACCGCACCAAAGACGTCATCAAGTCGGGCGGCGAATGGATCTCGTCGGTGCAGTTAGAGAGCATCATCATGGGCCACCCCAAGGTGCTGGAGGCCGCCGTGGTGGCCCTGCCGCACCCCAAGTGGCAAGAGCGCCCAGTCGCTGTGGTCGTCCCCAAGGCCGACACGACCGTCACCCCCGAAGAGATCCAAGACTACCTGCAATCGCGCGTCGCGAAGTGGTGGCTGCCTGACAAGATCATCATCGGCATGCCCATCCCCAAGACGAGCGTGGGCAAGTTCGACAAAAAGGTGCTGCGCGCCCAACTGGCCCAGGAAGTGAAGCTGGGCGAATAACGGGCCATCCGCAGTGGAGGCCGGGAATGGCGCTCGCCAGCCCCGGCCTCTGACTCATGCCATCTGCCGTAACTCCGCGACCAACTGGGCGATGTC
>JBBQSR010000414.1:0-3932 GCA_038234855.1 Ktedonobacterales bacterium
GATCGCTTTCGCCACCGCTGACCACGCCACAGCCGAGGCAACGGCGGCCCGCCAGCGACGGTGGGTGGAGGGCGGGCGCGCCTGGTTTGGCTGGTTGCACGCGCGAGCCGACGGCCACGCCTGGGCCGCCACGCGCGGGGAGAATGGTCCCCTCGTCGGCTATGCCCGCGTTATCCGCGACGAGGCCGCGCGGCGCGAACAACTGACCGAACTGTTCGTGCATCCGCAGTTCCAGGGCGGCCAGGTGGGCAAGGCCCTGCTCGCGGCGGCGCTGCCCCCGACGATGCCCGCTGGCTGGGGGCGCGTCATCATCGCTGACCCGTCCTTCCCCGCGCTGGCGCTGTACCAGCGCTGGGGCGTCTTTCCCCTGGGCGTGGCCTGGCATGGTCGCATTACGCTCCCCCATGGAGTAACCTTCCCCGTTGAGCACCCATCCAACGATACGTCTAGAGAAGATGTTGATGCGTTTGCAGAGCACGTGGCACTGCGAGGCTTCCTGTGTGGGGCATTGGGGGCCACGGTGCACACCAGCGCGGCGGGCGGCTATGGCGTGCGGTGCGGCGACGCGCTCGGCCCCGTCGTTGGCGCGACGCCTGCCGACGCGCTGGCGCTCGTGCAGACGCTGCTGACCGAGGCACGCGCGGCAGGCATCCACACAGTCGATCTGTGGGTGCCGGGGGCAAACATCTCGTTGCTGCGCTGGCTGGCCGCATGGCAGCCGCGCTGGGACGGCCAGGTGACGCTGCTCGCCTCTGACCCCGCCCTGGTGGCACGCATGGACCGCACGCTCTTGGTCGCGCCGCCCTATCTCTGGTGAGGCTGCTCCGCCACCAAGAAAATATGCTATACTACGAAGCATCTGGGGCTGTAGCTCAGGGGATAGAGCGCCGGTTTCCTAAACTGTAGGTCGCAGGTTCGAATCCTGTCAGCCCCACCACCCTTACTAGCCCTCATCAATATTAGCTTCACGTGAAGCGCCGCTCTCGTCAAACAATGCGGGGGCGGCGCTTTTGACATCAGTTTTACACCAATTCCCAATTAGTCGCCCCTATTTTCTGCTTCAGTGGTCCAACATTGCCAGAAAGGGTACCAATCTTCCTTGGCTAGCATAGCAGCAATCACCTGGCAATCTACCTCTGATTCAGCATAGAGCGCGATGGTACGCCGCAACACGTTACGCTGTGCATCGGTGAGCGTGGGAACCGGAGCGGATAACAGATGATCACCTTCTTTAAATTCCACAAACAGAGATCACACGCCTATGTTATACACTGTGCAGTCGCAAACCAGATGTCCTCTGCTATAGTAGATGAGATAACCCTGTTGACGGTGCGGAAAGGGCGGGCACGATGGCGGTGGAACTCGTTGGGCAGGCGACGCATTTCGACTTCGCGGGGGTGCGGCTGGTGGTGACGGACCTGGACGACACACTGCTGCGAACGGACAAGACGATCTCGGCGCGGACGCACGCGGCCATCGCGGCGGTGCAGCGGGCGGGGGTCGTCTTCGCGGTGGCGTCAGCGCGTCCACCCCGTACCATGGTGCCCATCGCGCGCGAGGTCGGCGTGGGGCAGTGGGGGGCGGCGTGCAACGGGGCCATCCTCTATGATCTGTTGGCCGACGCGGTGGTGGCGGATTTCGCCATCAGCCCGGCGGTGGCGCAGGGGGTCATCCGCGCGCTGCGGAGGGCGCTGCCAGGGATCACCTTTGGCTGCGAGGTCGGTGGGCGGTTCGGTTGTGAGCCGCGCTACGAGGAACTGCGCCCCTATGCCCGCCAGCAGGGCGTGTGGCGCGCGGATGCCCTGACCCTGGCGGAACATCCCCTGACCAAGCTGATGGCGCTCTACCCCGCGCTGCCCTCCGATGATTTGCTGGCCCAGGCGCGAGCCGTTGTTGGTGATGCGGTGAATTGCACGCATTCGGGTTTGCCGTTGGTCGAGATCAGCGCGGCGGGGGTGGACAAGGGCGCGGGCGTCGCGGCGCTCTGCGCGCGGCTGGGCATCGCGCTCAGCACCGTCATCGCCTGTGGCGACATGCCCAACGACCTGCCGATGCTGCGCCGCGTGGGCCTGGGCGTCGCCGTCGCCAATGCCCACCCCGACGTGCTGGCCACCGCCGCCGCGCGCACCGCCGCCGCCGACGCGGACGGCCTGGCTGACGTGCTGGACCGTGTGTTGGCCGCCCACGCGGGCTAGCCCACCCCAACTGTGCGGCTACCCCTTGCTTCATGCCCTATACTTGATGTGTCGCCCCATGGCGGCTTGCACGGAGACGGAAAGGAAGCACGCGCCCATGACATCCATCGCCCCCACCCCCGAGGCGGATCAGCAGCGGCTGCGGCGCTTCATCCGCGATGTGCCCGACTTTCCGCAACCAGGCATCCTCTTTCGCGATATCACGCCGTTGTTGGGTGATGCCGCGACGCTGCGGCTCAGCATCGATCTGCTGGCGGCGGCTTGGCGCGCGGGAAACCTCGACTACGTCGTGGGGATCGAGTCGCGCGGTTTCCTTTTCGGCATGCCACTGGCCTACGCGCTGGGCACCGGTTTCGTGCCGGTACGCAAGGCGGGCAAGTTGCCCCACGCGACCATCGGTGCCGAGTATACCCTGGAATATGGCGCGAACACGATGGAGGTCCACGCCGACGCCGTGCGACCTGGCCAGCGCGTGGTGATCGTGGACGATCTGCTGGCGACGGGGGGCACCGCCGCCGCGACGGTGGCGCTACTGCAACGGCTGGGTGCGGAGGTCGTCGGGCTAGCCTTCGTCATCGAATTAACCGTGCTCGGTGGGCGCGCGAAGCTCGGAGACATCCCCCTGCAAACGCTCGTCACCTACTGAGTCGCAAAAGTCCTAGCCCATCTGAAGGGACTCGACAGAAGCGCATCGCTATGCTACACTAGCGCCACCGCTGGGCCAAACGATGCGCAAGAGGGAGGCAACACTGATGCCACACTGGGAAGACGAGCTGCGCACACTCTTGCAACACCTGGGCGTCGCGTTCGAGGAACGGCAAGCCCCTCACTACGCCGATGCTGATGACCTGCCGACCGATTCGATGGTCCGCGAATGGGAGGCCCAGGCGAACGAAGACGACCCCGACGAAGATCAGTTCAGCGTCATCCGCAGCGAGATGGAAGCGACCCTGCAAGAGGTCGCGCGGCTGGCGCAGTCGGGTCGCATGGAGCCATCGCTGCGCGACGACGTGGTGCACGTGCTGCGCGCCCTCACGACCCCCCCGCCCATCAGCGGCGTGGATCTGGAAGAATGGCGCTATACCTCGGCGGCGGCGGTGCTACACTTTTGCCGCTTGATCCTGCGGCTCGCCAACGCGTTGGCCGCCCAGGAATAGGCACCATTCATTCGGCGAGCGCGGCGCGCATCACCGCCAGTGGCGCGGGCTGACCCGTCCACAGGGTGAAAGCCAGCGCGCCCTGGTGCAGCAGCATCGGCACACCATCCAG
Source organism: Ktedonobacterales bacterium (assembly GCA_038234855.1). Taxonomy (GTDB): domain Bacteria; phylum Chloroflexota; class Ktedonobacteria; order Ktedonobacterales; family JACDGC01; genus JACDGC01. Next base: position 3,465 of record JBBQSR010000414.1, read on the forward strand.
CGCGGGCAGTTCGCGCCGCCGCGCCGCGCGCAGCAGTTCCGTCTCGCGCGTGATGCAGTCGAGGATGAGCGTGCCCGCGTGGACGCGGTCCAGCAGCGCCGCGCTCAGCGGCATGCCCGGCTGCGTCGCCATCCCTACGGATGTCGCGTTGATGATGATGTGCGTGCCCGCCAGCATTCGTTCCCACACCGCTGACTCCGTCGCCAGCAGGTCGCCCCACAGCAGCGATGTCCCCGCGACGCGGGGCAGCAGATCCGTCACCACGGCCTGTGCCGCCGCCATGTCGCGCGCCAGCACGCACACGGCGCGCGTGCCCACATGGTGCAGCGCCAACACGGCGGCCCGCGCCGCGCCACCCGCACCCAGCACGATGCCCTGGCTCATGTGCTCCCAGCCCAGGTCGCGCAGCGCCAGTGCCAGCCCAGCGGCGTCGGTGTTGTGGCCGACTAACAAGCCACCTTCCTTGGT
>JBBQSR010000415.1:0-3921 GCA_038234855.1 Ktedonobacterales bacterium
ATCTGGCCCGACGCGCACGGGCGATCGACTATCATGCGCACGCGGGTCGCTGCCGATGCGTATCAGCAGGGCGTGTTCGTCGTCGGCAAACGGCCTGTCGCGGTACCATGGGCGGCGCATCGGCGGTCTGCTGCTTGACAGGTGCCGCCTGGGTGCCCCTATACTGGAAGGTAGCGGATCGCGCTACTAGCGACTCATGACGAAGGGAAGCGTGCCGCATGACGAACATCATCAAGGTGGGGGGCGACGCGCCCGAGGCGACGCTGCGCGACCACGAGGGCAACTCGGTCGCGCTGGCGGACCTGTGGCGTGCCCAACCGACGCTGCTCGTCTTTTTGCGCCATTTCGGTTGCCCGCATTGTCGTGGCCATGCCATCCAACTGCGCCGCGATGCGGGGCGCTATCGCGCTGCGGGCGCGCAGGTGGTGCTGGTGGGCCTGGGCGACCCAACGAAGGCGGCGGAATTCCGGCGTGACCTGGATCTGCCCTTCACCATCCTCTGCGACCCCGACAAGGCCGTCTACCGCGCCTATGGCCTGACGCGCCGCATGAACCTCCCCCGTGAGCTGGCATCGCCCACAGGTGTCGCGCGCTATGCCGGGGATATCGCCCGCTATGGCATCGCGCTGACCGAGCAAGATATGTTTCAACTCGGCGGCGTCTTCGTCATCGACCGCGCGGGCACCATCTGCTTCACCTTCACCGCCATGCGTGCCGCCGACTTTCCCCCCACGTCGGCGCTCTTCGACGCCATCCAGGCGGCGCACGCCGTCGCGGCGTGAGGGGGCGTTGACCCTTCCCGCATCGATTCTCCCGCTCGTCACTTTCGATCCCATCGCTCTCGTGCTGTCTCATTTCGCCGCTAGTCGGTGTCTGAGTCAGTAGGGCAGCGATTGTCGTATCGTCTGCTGCGCGGTGCCAGCCCACTAGCCAGGCAGGGATGATCTCGCTATAATCGAGCAGAGATTCAGGCAAGTGCTGTGTCTTCACCAATTCGCGCTTTCGACCATATTGATGTGTGCTGCCCAGTCGCGGAAGGATAGATGGTATGGCAAGACAAGGTCGTATGGCGAGGCACTGCCGCTCCTTCGTCACCTGGGCGCTGGTGGCGGTGTGGCTGGTGGGCTGCGGCTCAAATGCGTCGCGCGGGCAGACCTCCGCCGCCGTTCCGGGGCCGCTCGGCCTGCATGGCGCGCCTCAGCAGCAGCGCGCGTTGGATGTCTTCGTGACGCACTTCGTCAGCGGCATGTCGCTCGATGACCGCATCGGGCAGATGATCTACGCGCAATTTTACTGTCCCAGTTTGGGGGCATGCGTCCTGCAGTTTCACCCCGGCGGCATGATCGTCTATCAAGACCTGCTGTCGAATTACGCCGAGGGCCTCAGCGTCACGCAAGAGGCGCAAGCGAACTCGGTCATCCCCATGGTCATCGGGACGGATAACGAAGGCGGGGCCGAGGACCGCCTGACGGGCTACCTGCCCCGGCACCCCAGCGCTCATCAACTGGCCCTCTCGGGCGATGTGAACTCTGTCTACCATCAAGGTGTCATCATGGCGCGCGACAACCTGGCGGTGGGGCTGAATGCCGACCTCGCGCCCGTCGTCGACATCTCGGGCGATGACCGCGACTTTAGCAGCGACCCCGCGACGGTGACGAAGTACGCGGGCGCGTGGATGCAAGGGTTGCACGATGGCGGGGTCATCACGACGCTCAAGCACTTCCCCGACTATGGCGCGGCGGGGCCAGACCCCAGCAACGGCTGTAGCGATCCGCATTTTTGCTTGCCCGTGCTGAGCCACACCCACGCGCAACTCGAATCCATCGACTTCGCGCCCTATCGTGCCCTCATCAATAGCACCAATCCGCCCGATATGGTACTGGCAACGGATATGTTGGCCCCCAGTCTGGATGCACTGCCCTCAGTCGTCTCGTACCAAAGCATCACGACGACACTGCGCGATGAACTGCACTTCGATGGCGTCGTGATCACCGACTCCCTCTACATGGGGGGCCTCGATGAATATTTTTGGCACGACCTGCGGCCCCTGACGCCCATTCATCTAGGGGGCGCGCCGCCGCCACCTGAAAGCATCATTCAAGATCGCTTGCCGCAACTCGTCGTCAAGGCGATCCAGGCGGGCAACGACCTGCTGCTCGGCCCATATATCGTTGGGGGCGTCGACACTGTCACCACCTCGATCGCCGCGATCAAGCGTGCCATCCAGAAGGGCGACCTCACCGAGGCGCGCATCAACCAGTCGGTCGCGCGCATCATTCGGATGAAGGTGCGCCATGGCCTCATCCCCTACGCGCCCGCTGGGCAGCCAGGGGGGCCGCAGCCGCAATACTTCACGCCCGCTGGGGCACCCATCAAGCCGTGAGGCCCAAGGCACCATATTTTCATAAAGTACCAGGCCACTAGCCAGGCGGGACGTTTGTCGCTATACTGAGCAGGGGTACGAGCAAACACGTCATACATGCTTTTTATAGGCGATGCATACCACTGCTCTCGTTTTATCAGCATCATCAAGGGATCATGGGGGAGTTTTCATCCGATGCGACAACGGATACACGATCATCCACGGTGGCGGTCATTGGTGTTGGGGGTGTTGGTCGCCACGTGGCTGATGGGCTGCGGCTCGAATGCCAGCACCAAGGGGCACGGCACCTCGACCGGCACTGGCCCATTGACCGTGCGCACGACCACCCAACAACACGCGCTCGATGCGTATCTCGACCGCTACATCGGCGCGATGTCGCTGAACGACCGCATCGGCCAGATGATCTACGCGCAGTTCGCCTATAATGACTGCTTCGACATCGTTTCCTGCATCCAGCGATATCATCCGGGCGGCCTCATCGGCTACGAGAATGTCTTCGATACTTTTAATCACACCAAGTCGCTGACGCAGCAGATCCAGGGCGTCTCGGTCACACCGGTCATCATCGGGACGGATGTCGAGGGCGGGGCCGAAAATCGCCTCAACAGCATCTATCACAATGCCTATCCGGCGGCCTTTGACATCGCCTCGGCGCAAAACACGGCCTATGCCTATAAACAAGGGCGCGGCATGGCCCACGACATCTTGGCGGTGGGGATGAACGCGGACCTCGCGCCCGTGGTGGACGTACCCTGCGCGACGGGCGGCTGCTTCAGCGGGCGCGACTTTGGCTCCTCGCCCGACTCGGTGACGAAATATGGCGGCGCGTGGCTGCAAGGGCTGCAAGACGGCGGCGTCATCGGCACGGCGAAGCACTTCCCCGGCCTCGGCAGCGCGACGGTCGACCCGCACAAGGGCATGCCGACCGTCTACAAAACCAAGCAGGACTTCGAAACCTACGATCTGGCCCCCTACCGTGCCCTGCTGGCCAGCGGCAACGTGCCAGGGATGATCATGTCGACCAACATCATGATCCCCGATATCGACAAAGATTTGCCCGCCGAACTATCGCCCAAGATCATCACCGACATCTTGCGCAACGAACTGCACTATGATGGCGTCATCATCACCGATGCGCTCTACATGGGCGGCCTAGGCCAGTTCTTTTATAAGAACGTGAATGGGGCGCGCGACCCCGCGAATCTGGCGCATCTGGTCATCCTCGCCATCAAGGCGGGCGATGATTTCTTGCTTGGCCCCTTCAACCAAGAGACGATGGATGCCTCCATCGCGGCGATCAAGGCGGCCATCCAATCCGGCGATCTCACTGAGGCGCGCATCAACCAATCGGTAAAGCGCATCCTCCGGCTGAAGGTGCAGTACGGCCTCATCCCCTTCAGCCCCAATTCGGTGCCGGGGGTGCCGGTGCCCGCCTACTTCACCCCCGCTGGCCCAGTCATCCAAAGGGGGCGCTTTGCTTGAAGATGCAGGACATTCCATTTGGAGTGACGAACTGGGATGGCATACCAGCGACCGAG
>JBBQSR010000416.1:0-3920 GCA_038234855.1 Ktedonobacterales bacterium
ATGACGGCGGCGTACAGATGCAGACAGCGACGGTGACGGTGGCGACCCACGGCGGCTGGTGCGTCTTGCTGGCGGATGCGGGCCAGGCAAACGTCGCGGTCATCAAGAACACCTCGAATGGTCACGGCCCATACCTCGCCAAGAGTGCCGCCATCCCGCGCTCTGCCCCTGGGCCTGGCACCGAGGTCTTTGATCTCGCCACGCGCGATGGGGGGCAGTCGTGGGCGACGATCCCCAATAGCGTCCTCGTGGATGAGGCGGCGACGGGCGGTGACGTGACCTATGCGATCATCACCACGACCCAGCAGCCGAACGTGCCTCATCTGGCGCGTAGCAGCGATGGCTTCGCGTCCTGGCAGCAACTGAATCCCCCCAATTTCGTCGCCGCCCCATTAGTGCCCAGCCTACCCTATGTGAGTCAAGAAGCGGTGCAGCACATCTGGGTGAACCCCGATGGGCAGCATGTGCTTTTCATCATGGGGGCGACCATCGCGGCATCGGCGGATAGCGGGCAGACGTGGCAACCGTTGGCGCTGCCGCCAGGCAACGTCAGCGCCCTCGCCGTGCAGCAACCGATCATTGGGCATGCCTGGTCGTTGTGCGTGCAATTCGACCATCTCATCAATTGTACGCAAGATGGCGGCAAAAACTGGGCGTTGCATGCAGCGCCGAGCTTGGACGCTACCCTCCGCGCCGTCACCCTTGGGGGCGACCTGCTCGCCTTCGGCACTACACCACAAGCGGATGTCACGCTTCTGCGCTTGCCCGCTGGTGGCCAGCAATGGCAATCACTCGGCTCGCTCCCCAACGGCGATTTCCGCTACTACCCCGCCCCCGGCAACGGCGTCCTGTGGGTCAACAGCAATAAATCGCCCCACTTCCCCATAGCGGGCTGGTACGAAGCCGCGTATAGTCCGAAATGAAGCTGCGACAGTTCTGCGACATCCTGCCCTCCCGCAGCACCTGCCCCGCTCGTATGATCGAGCATGAGTGAGAACGCTCCGCTCACCGCGCCCCTCTTCATTCGCGAGATGCGAGAGGGGCAAGGGCGGGGGTAGCCTGGGGAGGAAACAATTATGCACAGAGGATCTATCGCGCGCGTCGCGCTTGTGGGATTCAGCTTCGTCGCAGTGCTGGCGCTGGGGGCGTGCCGCACCATCACCAGCGTCGTACCGGCCAGCGCCATGAAGGTCAGCATCGACATCAAGGATTATCACCAGGGCAAGACGCGGGTGGGCATCCACTTCGCGGATGGCGCGGGCAACACCATCCAGTTCGTGCGCGGCGAGACGGTCACGTGTGACGGCGTCTTCCTGGCGTATGATAGCAACCTCTTCGCCAGCGCGGTGGGCTATGGCGCGTACACGGGCGAGGTGCCGCTGCAACCGACGGGCGGCAAATATACCTTCATCTTCACCCCCAAGGGGGACGGCTCGACCGCCGCTGGCGCACCCGTCACGGTGTCTGTCGCGGTGGTCGATGCCCCCGTCACCATCAGCCAGCCTGCCACTGGCGCGACGGTGGCCATCCCGAACGGTAGCCCGCTGGTGGTGCGCTACAACCGCAGCGGCCTCCCCGGTACGGGCGTGTTTGGCATCGTCTTCGACAGTCGGGGGCATTCGTCGTCAGCGTTGACCTTTGACGAACCAGGGAGCCTCAATTTCAAGGCCGAGGACTTCCTCCAGTTCGCGCCCGGCCCCGGCACCGTCTCGGTGTCGCGTGGCACCGGCAGCACTCCCAACGCTGGTGGTTATGCCGAACTGAAAGTCAACTACGAGAACTTCACCACCGAACCGATCACCTGGCAATAGCACGCACGCGGGGCAACTATGGCGATTGATCCTCCATGGTTGCTCCATTATTTGCAAATTATGGAAATGAAGTCCTGTTTGCCTGGCAATGGCCCCGTATATGCGCTATAATGTCCTATTGAGGCTAGGACATTTGGGTTGTGTATGCTTTCTCCATCATTGAGAAGGCAGGGGGTATCATATGGGATTGTCACTCGCTGCATTGACGGTGCATCTACCAACGGCTGCCGTCACGACCATCATTCTCAGTTTGGGCTTGAGCGCGCTGGGCTTTTTCGCGGGGGGCTATTATGCTGGCCACGCGACGCTCAGCAGCGACACGGCGGCAGGCGTGCGGCGCATCTGGATCGCCGTCTTCGCCATGATCGGCCTGACGGGCCTGCTCTTCGCCATGCATAAATTTCTCTATTCGCCGCTCACCAACGGCCAATATGCCGATGCGGGTGAGGTCACGCTTATCGTGGCGATCAGTGCCGCGCTAGGCTTGACCGTCACCTTCGTGGCGACCGTCGGGCTGCACGAACGCTACTCGCAGGGCACTGCTTGGACGGTCGCCACCATCCCTGCCACGGCCTTTGCCATCGCCGAGACGCTGGTGGTGCGCGAGGCGTTGCGCGCCTCTGGCTCGGCCCAGGGACCGAACTATGCCCTCTTTTATCTGGGGGCATATGAGATCCTCGCCGTGCTCTTCATGCTCTTCGTGGTGTATGGCCCGCGTGCCCTGGGTGCCCGCGACCCGAATGCGCTGCTGATGCTGACGGGACTGGTGCTCTTCCTCGTGGCCCCGCTCATCTACACGCTCGGCTCGCACAACACCACCAATGATGCGCTGATCGACCCGACGGGGTGGTTCATCGCGTGCCATCTGGCGGGCATCTTCTTTACCTTCCTGGCCGCCCTGCCGAGCGAGACGCCCGCCGTGGCGACGCGCCCCGTCGCGGTCGATGCCGCCACCGAGCGCGTCCCGCTGTCGCTGACGCCCCCCGCGCCACGCTACATCGAGCGCGACGAATCCTCGACCGGCTACAGGCGCGCCACGTCGCCCGTCCGCGCGGTCGCCCGCTAAAGATGCGCCACGGGGCAAGGTATCCCCTCGCATGCCTTCTTCTGCGCATGATGCATGCCTGAGCTACCTCGCTAACAGTTGCTTTCGGCGTGGGGAGTCGCCACCTGAGCATGCCATTCCGGCGCGAAGTGGGCGCGGGGGAAGGCCGCGCCCACCTCTGCGAGGATGCGCCCCCACACATGCGGCGCGTAGCGGTCCGACACGTGCATCAAGACGAGGTCGCCGATCGCCGCGCGCTGGGCCAGCCGCGCCACCGCGCTGGGGTGCATGTGATGGTAGCGCCGCGCCAGTTCTTGGTCATCATCCGTGTACGAGCATTCACAGATGACCGTCTGGCAGCCTGTCAGGTGCGGCACTAGCCGCGCGATGGCGACATCGTCCAGCAAGAAATCGGTCAGGTAAGCACAGGACGCGCCGGGGGTATGCGTCACCAATTGCGCCCGCAGCCAGTCCAGCGGGTAGTCACGCCCATCGATAGTGAGCGTCGGCGCGGGGTCGGGGATGTGCCTCTTCACCGCGCGCAGCCAACCACCGGGGCGCAGACCGAGCGCCTCCAGCCGCGAGTCATCCACATTCACCTTCGGTTGCTCGCGCACGATATAGGCGAGCGAGGGCGTCAGGTGATCCATCGTCAGCGCCGTCACGGTGAAGTCGGGGTGATCGATGATGCACCCCTCATGCAGCGGCGTCACCCCGTCGCTCCGGCGGCGGGCGAAGCCCTCGCGCGCCCGCACCTGCCAGTGCCGCGCCTGGTCGGGATGCACATCGCTCAGCCGCCACACCGCCGACATGCGCGCGCGAAAGTTCCATTGATAGGCCCGCATCCGCAGGCTGATGAGGCGCGCCGTGTCGGGCGGCCCCCAGATCTGGTTCGGCTGGGTCGATCGGTTGAAGGTCGCGCGAAAGAAGGTGTCGAACCCGCCGACATGGTCCATGTGCAGATGCGAAAAGAAGAGGTGATCGATGCGCTGCACCTCGGCCAGCCCGACCTCGGCCAGGCACGCCTCGCCGCAATCAAAGAGCAGCCGATGCGTCGTCTTGCC
>JBBQSR010000417.1:0-3919 GCA_038234855.1 Ktedonobacterales bacterium
GATAGGGACGGCGCGCACTGATATATCGTGCGCCGTCCCTATCCCTATTGTCAAAGCTGATTCTTTGCTATAATGAGCGGGAACGGTTGATAGGGGAGAAGACTATGGCTATTGCGAGGCGTGCTCGGATAAACGTATTGATGGTGGGTTGTGCGTTAGTTCTCGTGACACTGGCTTTTGTTGGGTTGACGGTATGGGGAAATAGAACCAATGGGAGAGCGGATTTTATTTGGTCTGGTATCGAACTCCTCTATATCTGGTTCTTCGTTTTTGTGTTTGCTCGTCTGTATCTCAGTTTTCATCAGAATGCCGCTCGCTATGGGCAAGGCGATCATAGTTCAGCTATTTCCTTCGCACTGGCTCCAGAGTCAAAGCCGTTGGTAGCTGGCGAGTCTGTTATGTTGCAATGGGAGTTAGACGGTAATGGCCGCCGCTTATACGCGCTCTTTTTTAGTGTGTTCGCGTTGGAAGCTGTGGGATGTTGCGTCGGGTTTGTGTTCAATATAAGAACATGGACAGCAACGAGCATTGATAGTTCTTTTCCTTTGTTGGGCGTTTTCTTGTTATTCTTCATTTTCTTTGGCAATTTTCGGCTGATTCGCACGCAAACAATTCGGGCGGATGATGAGGGCTTGCACCTTCGCCAAGGGCGGGAGACTTGGCGCACGCTGAGATGGGGGGATATTCTGGGCGTGGTGCGGGTACAATTGCAGAATAGCTCTGTACAGAGTGATTTTCGCCTGATTACCAAAGACCGCCTAATAAAGCTCGATTTTTTCCCTGACAGATATATATTGGGTAAGTTGCTGAAAAATCGTGTTCGCTATACACAAACGTCTACAAGCTATCAATACGATGCTGAGCGGTTACTGGCAACGCTCGCCGCACGTTCTGCACCCCCCGTCGAGTTCGCTAGTAATAGAAAAGGGAAGACGCAACGGTTGGCGAAGCTCACCATCGCCGATGCCCAAATGTTGCCAGTTGCCACATCATTTGTATTTCAATCCCAATTTCCTGTACCAGCGTCACAGGCATCTCTGCTTCCTCTGGCTTTCAGTTCGATACCAGATTGGGGAAAAATTTGGCGCGATGCGCTTCTTTTGACGATTATGGTGAGTTTACTGTTTACATTCCTAATCTTTGTCGCTGTTTTACAAGAAAGTAACCATATTGACGTTGGAGCATTGGAACTCATCACGATCATCATCGGCTGCTTGATCTGCTTTTTTGCGATACCTTTGTATGTGTGGGGCAATTTGGTTCGGTATCGTCTGCGATTCCCAAAGCTGCTGGCGACCGACGAGGGTATGGCAACGCGCTATCGAATCGTCCGCGCTGTCCCAGAAGGGCCTATCGTTTCGTGGTCAGCCTTTCAGGCTTGGGTGGTCCATGTTCTCCCGAATGGGCAAAAGGTATACACCCTGTATGCCCAAAGTAGGAATTTATCCTGGCAGGATGATGAGCATCTTGCCTTGCAGGGGCGCGGCGTCAGCGGCGACCGTCAGGCGGCGTATCGTGAACGGATGGCGCAATTGCACGCGCTCATCGCGTCGCGCACGGGGCTGACACTGCGCGAAGATCGCGACGAATCGCGCGGTGTGCGGTAAGCAAGCGATGGCACCCTTGACGCACCTCACCCTACCGTGCTATATGTGTAGCAGCACAACAACGATTAGGTGGCTGTAGCGTGATCTCGTTCCCCATGCCCACAACCGAGATCCATCAGCACCATCATCACATGCAGGGGTGAGGGTCGGCAGATCGTGCTCTGCGGCGCTCATCCCTCAACTTCAGAGAACTCCCCATTCTGAGGCTGTGGTTGTCTATCTTTCCGAAACATCCTCTCCCTTGGGGAAGCGCTGAGCTTGAGCGTGTGTGCCCCACGGCCCCTGCCCCTCCGCCGCTGCTCCATCGATGAGGAGCATCCCATGGCAACCCAAATCCCTCGCCTCGCCATCCAGAAAGATGGGCGGCTGACGCAAGATACCTTGGCGCTGCTGCACGCTTGTGGCCTGTCATTCGACTCGTATCGGAGCCGCTTGCTCGTCCCCTGTCGCAACTTTCCGCTGACGCTGCTGGCGGCGCGCGATGATGACATTCCCGGCTATGTTGCCGGGCGGACGGCGGACCTGGGCATCGTCGGGCGCAATGTGTTGGCCGAGCGCACCGACCTGCCCCCGCTGACCGAGGTGCGGACGCTGGGCTTTGGGCAGTGTCGCCTGGTAGTGGCCGTGCCCGCCGATGCGCCCGCGCAGTCGCCGCGCGACCTAGCCGGTCAGCGCATCGCCACCTCGTACCCCAACACCGTCCGCGCCTATTTCGCGGGGCTGGGCGTGCCCGTCGAGATCATCGAGATCGCTGGGGCGGTGGAGGTGACGCCCGCGCTGGGGGTCGCAGAGGCCATCGCGGATCTCTCGGCGACGGGCAGTTCCCTCTTCTTGCATGATCTGCGCGAGATCGCCACCATCGCGGAATCCGAGGCGGTGCTGGTGGCGTCGCCCGACGCGCTGCGCGACCCAGAGCAAGCGGCGATCTTCGACCGCTTCATGCTGCGGCTGGATGGCGCGCTGGCGGCCCGGCAATTCAAATATGTCATGATGAACGCGCCGCGTGCCGCACTGGACGCCATCCGCGCCATCGTGCCGGGGCTGCGCGAGCCGACGGTCGTGGCACTGACCGACCCAGAGTGGGTCGCCATCCACACCGTGCTGGAGGAAGCGTCGTTCTGGGAAAAGATCGAGCAGTTGCGCGCGGCGGGGGCCAGTGAGATCCTGGTGACGCCTGTCGAGAAGTTGGTGCGCTGATGATCGAGATCGAATCCCTCACCACGCTAGCCCCGGAGCGCCGCCGTCACCTGCTGGAACGCGGGCGGGCGCGGCTGACGGAACTGCTGCCGACGGTCGAGGGCATCATCGCGGTGGTGCGTGCGGAGGGCGACGCCGCGCTGCGCGACTTCACCGCGCGCTTCGACCATGTGCAGCTCCCCGACATCATCGTGCCGCCGGCAGAGATCGTGGCGGCACGGGCGCGCGTCGCACCGGAGGTGGTGGCGGCGCTGGAAGCGGCGGCGGCGAACATCGCGGCGGTGCATCAGGCGCAACTGCCCGAGCGGCGTGGCGCGACCACCGAGCCGCAACCAGGCGTGCGGGTGTGGCGCGAATGGCGGGCCATCGAGCGCGTGGGCCTCTACGCGCCCGGTGGGTCGGCGCGCTACCCGTCGTCGGTGCTGATGGGGGCGATCCCCGCGTGGGTGGCGGGGTGCCGCGAGATCGTGCTGTGCACGCCGCCGGGGCCGGATGGGCGCGTGCCAGCGGCATTGCTGGTGGCGGCGGAGATCGCGGGGGTGACGCGCGTGTGTGCCGTTGGCGGGGCGCAGGCCATCGCCGCGCTGGCCTATGGCACGGCGTCGGTGCCGCGCGTCGATAAGATTGTGGGGCCAGGCAGCAGCTATGTGGCGGCGGCGAAGATCGCGGTGGCGCGCGAAGTGGCCATCGACATGCCCGCTGGGCCATCCGAGGTGCTGGTGGTCGCGGATGCCGGGGCGAACCCCGCGTGGGTGGCGGCGGATGTGCTGGCGCAGGCCGAGCACGGCCCAGAGAGCGCGTGCATCGCCGTGGTGACGGACCGCGCGCTGGCAGAGGGCGTCCAGGCGGCGATGGCGGCGCAGTTGGCGACCTTGTCGACGGCTGAGACCATTCGCGCGAGCCTGGCGGGGCATGGCGCGCTGCTGCTGGCGGATTCCCTGGATGACGCGCTGGCCTTCGCGGATGCTTTCGCCGCCGAGCATTTGACGCTGGCGGTGCGCGATCCGGCGGCGGCCTTCGCCAAGATGCAGCACGCGGGGTCGGTCTTCTTGGGCGATTGGTCGCCAGTGGCGGCGGGTGATTACGCGACGGGCGGTAACCACACGCTGCCGACG
>JBBQSR010000418.1:0-3900 GCA_038234855.1 Ktedonobacterales bacterium
TCGGTGATGCGACTGACCACGAGCGTCGTCCGCTGCTGAATCCATTGCAGCAACTGTTGCTGGTGGTCCTCGTGTGGCTCATCTGGGGTGAGCACTTGCAACAGCCCCTCGGTGATGGAAAGCTCCAGTTGCAGCTTCGCCATCAGTTGCAGATGGTTGGCTCGCTCATCCGTGGGGGGATAGTTGGGGAGGGCGGGGACGGCCACCTCGGGCACGCTGCCCGCCGAGAAGATCTTGTTAAAGACACCGTCCAGACCCACCGAGCGCGCGACGGCCATGCCGAACGTCTCAGCCGCTTGGCGGGTGTTGTCGCGGCGCGAGTTGGTGGGCGCGCCAGGGTCGGGGCCAAACATCGCCAAGATCAGGCTTTCCCACTGCTCGTGCATGCCATTGAAGCGTTGCAGATCGCCGCTGAGGCTGTTCCACGCATCGACGATGTCGCCGACGGGCAGGGTGATCTCGTGGCGAGCGTCGCGCGGGATGGCCGTGGGATATTTCTGGCTGAGCAGCCCAGCGACGATGGCGATGCGGTGCGTATCCACCGGGTTCGGCTGACGGTTGGCACGCGCGTCGCGGTCCCAGTGGTCCAGCCCCTCGGTGAAGCGGCGCGCCAGCAGCGAGATCTGGTCGGGGCCGAGCGGGCGCGTCTGACGCAGGGCGTCGTGCAGCGAATTATCATTGATGACGTGGATGATGGCGGCTGCCGTCTTGATGACATCAGCTTGATACGGCGTGGTAACAGTCGTAGCCATGCGGTGGGTGGCTCCTTTCACGTGGTACGGGCGGTAGGTCCCCCTGATGGTAGCCCAATTGCCGTGCCGCGTCAACCTGCGCGAGTGTGAATGCCTCACAGGCAAGGGAGAGCACGGAGAAGCGCGAACAGGTAGGGCACGCAATGGGAGCGCATCACTGAGAAGAACGGGGCGGATGTCCCCGTTGATGGTCCCGTTTCTTGCACAACTGCCAGACACGGCATATGCTGTGGGAAAGATGAGCCAGGGGAGTGCGCGATGAGCGAGGATACGCCGGATCTGTATCAACTGATCGAGGGACTGAACGCCGAGCAAAAGCAGGCCGTGACGACGACGGAGGGGCCGGTGCTGATCCTCGCCGGGCCTGGGAGCGGAAAAACGCGCGTCATCACCTTTCGCATCGCGTACCTGATCGATCATGAGCGGGTGCACCCCTGGAACATCCTGGCCGTCACCTTCACCAACAAGGCGGCCCGCGAGATGCGCGAACGGCTAGAGGTGCTGGTCGGCCCCGCCGCGAAGGAACTGCATGTCGGCACCTTTCACAGCATCTGCGCTCGCGTGCTGCGCGGCGAGATGGAGCACATTGATGCCGGGCGCACGCGCAGCTTCACCATCCTCGATGATGACGAACAACTGACCCTCACCAAGACGGCGCTGCGCGACCTGAACCTGGATGACAAACGCTTCCAGCCGCGTACCATGCACAATGCCATCTCGCGCGCGAAGAACGAACTGCTCACCGCCGCCGAGTTTACCGCGACCGTCAACAAATATTTCGACGAGATCGTGGCGCGCGTCTATACGCGCTATGATGAACTGCTGCGCGCCCAAAACGCGGTCGATTTCGACGACCTCATCTTGCTAACCCATCGCGTCTGGCAGACCGACCCGGATGCTCTGCGCCGCGCCCAAAACCGCTACCACTACCTGCACGTCGACGAATTTCAGGACTGCAACCGCGCGCAATACGAGCTGGTACGGCTGCTGGCGCTCGGTCTGCCCGAGACGCCCACCCACCCCGCCATCGTTGGCCGTGGCAACATGTGCGTCGTCGGTGACGAAGACCAGTGCCTCATAGCGGGCACGCAGATCACCATAGCGGATGGCAGTCTGCGCCCCATCGAAACCATCGCAGCGGGCGATCACGTCCTCTCGAATTATGGCAGCGGTGACATGCGTCCGGCATTGGTCGAGCGCGTCACCCGCCGCGAAACCACCAATCGAGGCATTCGTATCACGACCCAAGCGGGACGCACCCTCACGAGTACCGCTGAGCATATTCATTTCGCGGGGTATCGGTTGGCTGAGTCCGACACGGGAAATCTGAACGTCACGCTCTGTGGCGCGAAGAGCGCCGCAACGCCGATGCATCACCTCGCGCTCGTCGGCAACGCCCCAACAGCACGCCAGACGATAGCATCTTTGGGGTTGTCAGTGCGTCATAAGGGATCGCAGAGTTGGCGACATGAGACGGTCCATGCGAGCATGGCAAATGTGTTAGCGACCGCTGAGCGGATTCGATCCGTCATCGATGCTGAGATCGTGTTCTCCGCACGCCTGGGGAAACAGAACAGTGATAGCACCGAGGGCAATGCACTGCCGTTTACCCCTGCCTCGTCTGTGAAGCAAGGCATGGTCCTTTTCACCGCTGACGGTGGCTATGATGTCGTGGCGGATGTCGCGTCGGTGCCGTTGGACGCCCCCGTCTATGACCTGGATATCGCGCGGACGCACAACTTCGTCGCCAATGGCATTGTCACGCATAACTCGATCTATGCCTGGCGAGGGGCGAGCAGCAAGAACATCTTGCAGTTCGAGCGCGACTTTCCGGCGCGGCAATTGATCGTGCTGGCGCGCAACTATCGCTCGACCCAGACCATCCTCGATGCGGCGATGAGCGTGGTGCGCCAAAACACCGACCGCGTCGACAAGGCGCTGTGGACGGACAAGGGCGACGGGCCACGCATCGAAATCCGCGAGGTCTACAACGAAGAGGAGGAAGGCAAATTCGTCGCGGACACGGTGCGGCTGCTGCAAGCGCGCAGCGAGGCACGGCTGAGCGACTGCGCCATCCTCTATCGCACCAACGCCCAGTCGCGCGCCATCGAGGAACAGTTGTTGCGCGGCAGCGTGCCCTATCGCGTCATCGGTTCGCGCAAATTTTATGAGCGCAAAGAGATCCGCGATGTCGTGGCCTATCTGCGGCTGATCGCTAACCCGCGCGATACCCTCAGCCTGGCGCGTATCATCAACGTGCCCAGCCGCAAAATCGGCGAGGCGACCGTACGCCAGTTGCTCGCCTGGGCCGATGAGCGCCATCAAATTCCCGAGGAAGCCATCGGCACCATCGACGACCACCCCACCCTGGCGAACTTCCCCAAAGAGGCGCTGAAACGCTTTGCCGTGCTGATGAGCCATCTGCGCGTCACCGTCGCCGCCGTGCCACTGGACCAAGCTATCGACAAGGTGCTGGAAAAGACGGGCTATGCCAGCGAGATCCGCGACGGCAGCGACGAGGGCGAGGAACGTTGGCGCAACGTACTGGAACTGCGCCGCGTCGCCAGCGACTATAGCGAGATCGCCCCGGAATCCGCGTTGGCGCTCTTCCTCGAAAATGTCGCGCTCATCGGCGGGGCCGACACCTCCAGCACCAGCGCGGAGGGCGGGCGGCTGGCCGAGGAGGAGCGCGACGCCGTCACGCTCATCACCCTGCACGCCGCGAAGGGGCTAGAGTTTCCCATCGTCTTCATGGTGGGGATGGAGGAGGGCGTGCTGCCCCACTCGCGCTCGATGGAGGACCGCGCGCAACTCGAAGAGGAGCGACGGCTGGCCTATGTGGGCATCACCCGCGCGATGAAGCGGCTCTATCTGGTGCGGGCCTTCCGGCGCAGCTTCTATGGCGGCAGTTCCGTCATTCAGGAGCCGTCGCGCTTCTTGGGCGACATCCCCGCCAAGCTCATCACCGTCGAGGCGAAGGATGGCCCCAGCGGCACGAAATCGGCCTCTCCGTCGCGCCCGCTCGGCGGCACGCTGCCCCCGCGCAGTACCCTGCCCGGCAGCGGACGCGGCATCGCCTCGCCCCGCCCGCGCAGCAACGACCCCGCGCCCTACGTCCCGCGCGCTCAGCGCCACAATGGCGCGCTGC
>JBBQSR010000419.1:0-3897 GCA_038234855.1 Ktedonobacterales bacterium
GAAGGCGAAGACATCGCCCGCCGCGAAAAGCTCGGCCAGTTCGTCGCCTGTCTTGGACCCCACGAAACGCGCGGGCAGCCCGGCCAGCGCCGCGCGGATGTCCGCCTCGGCGGGTCCGGTGCCGACCAGGACCAATTCGGTGTGGGGGCGGGCCAGCGCGCGAAACGCCTCGGCGAGCACCGTCAGCTTCTTTTCGTGTGAGAGGCGGCCCACGTACAGCAACACTTGGGTGGTGTCATCCACGCCGAGTGCCGCGCGCCCCGCCGCCCGCTTCTCAGGAGTAAAAAGCACGCTATCGACCCCGCGCGGCCACAGCCGGACGTTGCCAAAGCCCTGCCGCGTCAGCGCCTGAGCGGTGGAAGGCGACGGCACCAGCGTCGCCGCGCATTGGTTGTGCAGGAAGCGGCGATAGCGCCACACCGTCCCCGTCAGCACGCCCAGGTGAAAGTCGCGCATGTAATCCGCGATGTTGGTGTGGTACGCCGCAACCACGGGAACGCCCATCCGCTTCGCCCAATAGAGGCCCGCCATCCCCAGCAGCATGGGGTCCGCTAGGTGAATGATGTCGGGGTTAAAGCGGGCTAATTGTGTGCCCATCGCGCGGCTCGGAAACAGAAAGCGCAATTCGGGATACACGGGGATGGGGATGCCGGGGATGCCGATGACGCGGGCACCCTTGTGCCGCCGGGGCGAGCCTTCGGGGGCGAAGACGATGGCGGGCTGCTCGCGCTGTTGCAGGTGTTCGAGCAACATATCGATGGTGCGCGTAACGCCATCGCGCTTCGGCAAAAAGTTTTCGGTGATGATCGCGATCCGCATGGAGCGCCTCGCTTCGTGTCGGCATGCCGAGGCATGTGTGGCAGACGATCCGTTCGGTACAGCGCATCCTACGCACCCCACTCTAGTATACAACACGGCAGGGAGTTCCCGCCAACCACCACCAGGGTTGGCGGATGCTGCGCTGCCGTGGTATACGGTACCGGCGTGTCAGGGCTTGGGGGTGCCAGTCGCGGCTGGGGTCCCCGTCGTCGTGGGCGTCCCAGTGACGGCGGGCGTCGTGGTGATGGCGGGCTGCGTGGCGGTCGCGACCACCGCGCTCGGGCGATTCATGGCGAAGCCGAGGCCCGCGCCCATGGCCCAGGCCAAGATGACCAGACCAAAGATGAGCATCTGCACGCGGCCCGCGTTGCCTTTTTCCTCGGGGACAGCGGCGGCGGCCCCAGCGGCCTCGGCGGGGCGCACCGCGCGCCCGCGCCCCGTCATGGCGTTGAAAAGGCGCGCGGGGACGCTGGTGCCATAGTCTTCATCTTCCCAGACGGGCGGGCGGCGACGACGGGGGGCGTCATAGTCATCGCGGCGTGCGCGCGGCGACAGGTCGTCGTCTTCACGGCGCGAACGCGAGCCACGACGGTCATCATACGCATCGCGCGCGGAACGTCCGCCCCCACGCGGGTCATCGAATTCGTCGCGGCGTGACCGACCAGCCGAGCCGCTGCGGCCATCGGCATAGTCGTCGCGGCGCGGACGGCTGGGCGGCCCGGTACGTGGATCATCGATGTCGTCGCGGCGCGCGCGGCTGGGGGCACCACCCCGCGCGTCGTCCGGGTCATCGCGGCGCGACCGGCCCGCTGAGCCGCCGCGTGGGTCGCCATAGTCGTCGCGGCGGGGGCGCGCGGCGGGGGCATCGTCGAATTCATCGCGCCGAGGGCGACCACCGCGCGAGTCATCCGCGCCGCCACGAGTGCGGTCGCCGTCACGGCGCGGGGGAACGGGGGCCATGCGCGACTCATCGACCTCCTCGGGGCGACGGCGCACGGTGCGGTCGGCATCCTCGCGCACAGGGCGGCTGGGCGGTCCCCGGCGCTCGTCCAGGTCGTCGCTGCGGGCACGGGCGCTGCGGCCATCCTCATAGGGATCGCTTGGTGGTCGGCTCCGGCGGGGGGCATCGCGTTCATCGGCGGGGCGACGCGGGCGCGGGTCGTCCTCGGGGCGGCGGCGCACGGTGCGGTCATCGCTCACATCGCGGCGGGGGCGGGGGGCGGCATCCAGGTCGTCGGCAGGGCGGCGTCGTGGTGGGGGCGCATCGACCTCGTCGCGACGAGGGCGGTTGGGTGGCGCGCTCCGGCGGTCATCCCGTTCGCTGTCGCCGCGTGTGCCCCCATCGCGGCGCGCCGGACGGGGCGGCAGATCATCGTCATCCCAGTTTTCGACACCCATCAGTCACATTCTCCCATATCGCCACCCGCCATCGGGGGAAAGGCTTTTTGCGCGCAAGGGGGCGACGAACCGTGCTCGTGCCCAGACAAAGTGTACCATAGTGCGGCGCATCTGCACACTCCCACCAACGAAAAGCAGCCAAAACGGCTACCCGATGCATCGGCCAAAGCGCGGAATACGACACCAAAGCGATAGGGCAGTGGAGGGGTCGGCGACGCACGGCAGGGTGAAACCGTTTCAGCACCCACCGCGTGGTATGCCTGATGACAATCGGCACCCAGATCGGGGAGGGGCACTATGCTCAGCAATCACAAGAGATGGCATGGCCGCTGGCAATTCGCCACGGTCGGCCTGTTGCTGGTGGGGACGTTGGCCGTGGCGGCGTGCAATGGCGCATCGTCGGGCACGACCGCCACGGCTACCAATGCCACGGGCATCAACAAGATCAAGCATGTCGTCGTGATCATGCAAGAGAATCGCTCATTCGACACCTATTTTGGGACGTACCCTGGCGCGGATGGCATCCCCATGGCGAATGGGGTGCCGACCGTCTGCGTGCCGGACCCCGTGACAAAGACCTGCGTCAAACCGTTCCATGACACACAGGATCTGAATCGCGGTGGCCCACACGGCCAGTCGAGCGCCACCGCCGACATCAACGGCGGCAAGATGGATGGCTTCATCGCGCAACAATTGGGTGGCAAGAAGGGCTGCACCGATCCCAATAATCCCGCGTGCTCCTTCACGAGTGAACCCGATGCGATGGGCTACCACAACGGCAGCGACATCCCGAACTATTGGTCATATGCCCAGCATTACGTGCTGCAAGACCACATGTACGAGCCGAACGCCTCATGGAGCCTGCCCGCGCACCTCTTCCTCGTCTCGGAGTGGTCGGCGCGCTGCCCCACCGCCAGCGATGTCACCACCTGCGTCAGCGACATCCAGGGTCCGGTGACGGGCGCGCAAGCCAACCCCGGCAAGACGGAGTATCCCTGGACGGACTTGACCTACCTGCTGCACAAAAACAACGTCAGTTGGGGTTATTATCTTTCCAACGGCTCCGAGCCAGACTGTGAAGATGACGCGGCGGTTTGTACCGCCAAGACGCAAAAGGCACAATCGCCGACCGTTCCGGGCATCTGGAATCCGTTGCCCAACTTCGACACGGTCAAGCAAGACAACCAGACGGGCAACGTACAGGAGGTGTCGCACTTCATCGACGCCGCCAAGGCGGGCAGCCTGCCCGCTGTCTCGTGGGTCGTACCCAATGGCAAGGTGAGCGAACATCCCCCCGCGCTGGTCAGCGTCGGCCAGTCCTACGTCACCTCGCTGGTGAATGCCGTCATGCAGGGGCCGGACTGGTCGAGCACGGCGATCTTCCTGACCTGGGATGACTGGGGCGGCTTCTATGACCACGTCACCCCGCCGACGGTCGACCAAAATGGCTATGGTTTGCGCACGCCGGGTATCGTCATCAGCCCCTATGCGAAGGCGGGCCTGATCGACCACCAGACGCTCAGCTTCGATGCCTATGCCAAGTTCATCGAAGACGACTTCTTGAATGGGCAGCGCATCGACCCCAAGACCGATGGCCGCCCCGACCCGCGCCCCGATGTCCGCGAAAACGCATCCATCCTGGGCAACCTGACCAACGACTTTGACTTCAACCAGTCGCCC
>JBBQSR010000420.1:0-3894 GCA_038234855.1 Ktedonobacterales bacterium
GCCGTCGGCGTCACCGCGCTGGAAGCCGCGCCCCAGGGGAACCGACCCTGGCTGCTCGTCGCCGTCATCCTGGGCATCGGCGTCGTGCTGGTGGCCATGACGCTGCCCCGGCTGCTGCCGCGTGGCACCTGGCGCGCGGCACCGGGATTGCCCGCCGTGGTCGCCCTAGCGGGCCTTATCAACCTGGCGTTCTTCGGCGTCGATTCCTTTGTGCCGTTGGCGCTGACGAATGGGCGCGGGCAGACCGCCACCTTCGCGGGGCTGGCGCTGACGGCCTCAACGATCTGTTGGTCGGCGGGGGCCTGGGCGCAGGAACGCACGGTGCAGCGTTTCAGCCGCCGCGCGGTGGCCGGGGCGGGGCTGGCCGGGATCGCGGTGGGCATCGCGCTGGTGCTAGTGGCGCTGCGGCCCGCCGTGCCGGTCTGGCTGGTCATCCCGGCGTGGGGCATCGGCGGCTTTGGCATGGGGCTGGCCTACACCACTGTGTCGCTGACGATGCTGGGTGTCGCCACACCGGGGCGCGAGGGCGAGGCGTCATCCGCGACGCAACTCGCGTCGATGCTCAGCTTCGCGCTGGCGACCGGGCTGGGCGGCATCCTCATCGGTCTGGCGCACGGCGGCGCGCCCGCGCTGCGTGGCAGCCTAGCGGTGCAGTTCACGCTGATGCTCTGCGCCGTGGGCGTGGGGGCGCTGGCGGCGCGCAACCTGCCCGCGCGCGAACGTCACTGACCCTGCCCCGCTGGCGTGAAGCTGCTGGTGTACAGCGTCAGGATCTGCCCCGCGTCGGGCGCGGTGAGCACGCGCATCTCGACGATCCACTTGACCCATTCGAAGCCGCGACGGCTAGGGGCCACCAGCCGCACGGGGGCACCATGGATGTGCGTCAGCGGCTCCGCCCCCACGCCCGTCGCCAGCAGTGCCCGCGCCGCCTCGTCCAACGGCAGACTCCAGCGATAGCCGGTGACGGAAACGAAGCTGACGTAGCGCGCGTCGCCATTCGGCTGCGCCGCCGCCAGGATACGCCCAACCCGCGTGCCGTGCCAGACCTGCGTGCTGTAGAAGCCCCCGGTGCAGTCGAGCGTCGCAGTCACGGCATCCGTCGCGGTCAAGTCGGCCAGGGCGATGGTCTGCGGATGCCGCACCGCGCCCGTCACGCGCAGCCGCCAGATCGCCGCGTCGATGGGCTGCGGCGCGTCGCTCACCCAGCTTGAGGTCGGGAAGGCATTGCCGCCGAAGCTCCCCGCCTCGCGCGATCCGGTGAAGCGGCGCTGTGCCCCCGGCAGACGCAGCACATTCTCGACCGCCCCCTGCGTGGGCCACAGGGCGATGCCCCCCAGCGCCAGCGCCCCCGCGTGCAGCAGCGTCCGCCGCCCACGCACATCGCGCACACGCAGCGGCTTGGCACGCGTGACCATGTGCAACGAGACAAAGGCCACCAGCGCCACACCCAGGCCGATGTGCCACGCCAACAGATTATAGCCCCAAATGGTCAGCGTGCCGCCCATCGCCCAAGCGATGCCAAGGGCCAACATCGCGCCAACGAGCGCCAGGGTCGTCAGGCTGGCCCAGGTGTGGTGGTCCCACCGCTGCCGCTGGATGATGCGCGGCCACACGCGCCGCACCTTGCCCCACAGCAGCAGCGCCAGCCATAGCCCCGCCATGCCATGCGCCGCGAAGATGACCCACTGCCACCCCGCGCCACTGATGAGGCTGATGATGCCCGTCGTGAAGCCCAGCCCAATCGTCAACGCCAGCAGCCAATCCGACAGGCGCGGCGGCAGGGCAGCGGGGCCGCGCTTGGGCGCGCCGCTAGCGGGGCGGGCGGGCGGTGGTGACGCGGTACGGTGGTCGGTGGTCATGGCGTCACCCAGCGGGGAAGACCTCGATGCCGCTCGATTTGGCGTTGTTTTGCGCGCCGTTGCGATAGTCGATGGTGATCATCCCACTCCCATCCGCCGTCGTCGTGAAGGTCTGGACGAGGGCTTTGTCGGGCGCGCCCACCGAGGCGATGATGTCGAAATTCGTCAACACCTGCTGGCCATTAATCAGCACGTTGAAGATACGCTGCCCTGGATTCTTGAAATACGTCTCGGCGAAGTGCAGCCGCACGGTGTAAGTGCCATTCGCGGTGAAGCCGGTGAGGTGGTAGCTGAATTCGCCCCACCGTTCGCTCTGATAGACTGCCTCGGGCGCGGGGTTTTGCACGCCGCTGGTGTCGATGTGGTCATTGACCGTGTCGGTGCTGCCACCGCTGACCTCGGAATCGGCGCTAAAGGCCCCAGAGCCGCCCCCCCCTGAGCTGATCGAGACGATGGCGGCGGCGGGCACAGGCATGGTGGTGGCGGTCGGGCTGACCTGCGGGTTGGCCGTGCCCACCACCGTCTGCTGGGGCACAACGCCGCTCGTCTTGGGTGCGGTGTTGGTCGCGGCAAAGAAATTGAAGAAGAGGAAGAGGAAAAGCGCCATCACCCCCAAGACGAAGGATGCGCCCGCCCCCACCAACAGCAGGGTCCGCCGCGAATCCGGCTCATCGGCCACGGTGTAGTCGCGCGGGCGCTGCACCGGCCACGCGGGATTGTCCGTGATGGGGCGAAAGCGCGCGTCGGCGTCGCCGCGCTGCGTGGGCACCTCGCCCGTGTCGCCAAACCACGCGTCATCCCCCGCGTCGGGCAGCAATTCGCGCAGCGGGCCGGGGTCGGCGACGACCTCATCGGGCGTGACGTTGCCATAGCGTGCCAGCAGCCCCGCGCTGGATGTGGCGTTCGCGGGCAACGATGGCGGCGGCGGCGGTTGGCCAACGGTTGAGGCGAACTGCCCCGTCTCGTTGGCATAGGGACTGTCGCCCAGAACGGTGCCGGGGTCGACGCCTGGAACCGTGCCGCGCCATGACCCCGTGGACGAGCGACCATACGACGTGGCGGGGTCCAGGGGGGGCACACCGGGCGTTGGCATCGCCAACTGGCCCGTGACGGCCTCGCTCGGGCGGGCACGACTGCGCACCAACAAGAAGCCGCCGACCGCCAGCAACAACACCCCCAAGAGGATGAAGAGCGGCAGGAAATTCGCCCCGCCAGCCTTCGCAGGGGTATGCGCTGGCCCCACCACGACTGTGGGCGTCAGCGAGGCGCTGACCTCGGTCGCTGGCGCGCTCTCTTGCCCAGTGCGGTTGACCGCCGTGACGGTGTAGTAATACGTGACTTTGGGGTCAAGGTTCTTCTTGTTATAGAAAAAGAGCGAGATGATCCCCTTGGCATAGGGGGTCGTGCCCTCGGTGTGGCTGCTGGTCGCGCGATAGACGTTATAGGTGTCGGCCCCAGTGACCTTCGCCCACGACAGGTCGATCTCGCCATTGACGGCCTTCGCTTGCAGGTTGGTCGGCGCGACGGGCGCGGCGGCGGTCTGCAACGCGCCATAGGTGACGAGGTTCACGACCAACCGCGCTGTCGGGCCACCCGTCGCGCGCGCGGGTGTGGCCACCCAAGACGCCTGGGTGCCATAGGTGAAGGCGGCGACGCCCAGCAGCCCCATGACGAGGCTGATTCCCAGTACGAGTCCGATTCGGCGCATGGCAAACTCCGGCAGGCTGACGAGATGGGTGGCGCACACAGGGGCACCTGCGCTATCGTAGCACACGATCACCCATCCTGTACACCGCGCCGGACGTTGTGGCTATCCACCGAACGGCTTGATCGTTCCCTTGAGGGTCAGGTAGATGAAGAGGATCGACCCTACCAGGCTCAGCACGCTCAAGATCAGGCCCACCGCCGCCTGGGAACTGCCCCGACGGCTGCCACCCGACCGCGAGATAGAGCGCAGTGTCATCACCCCCAACGGAATGTTGATGAGCGAAAACCACACCGCAGCCGGACAGAGTGAGCCAATACCGAGCGCCAG
>JBBQSR010000421.1:0-3869 GCA_038234855.1 Ktedonobacterales bacterium
CAGTGCGACGCCCGTGATGAGGATGCCCCAAATCGAGAGCGAGGAAAGCCCCGTCCCAGCGGGAAGGGCGGCAAGCTGGGGACCATTGAACGAGGTCGTTTGGTTGGGCAGCCCAAAAATCGTCAGTGTGCGATCGTACCATGGCAAGAAGAAGCCGATGATGATGAGGACTGCCCCAAAAAAAATCCGCTGCTCGTCTTTGGCGCTTCGCTGTTGCATGACACCTACTCCTGCTCGGGAATCTCATCAGAAATTAAACCACAATGAGCGGCTGCTTCGCGCATCGCATGCTCTGCGGTTGTCGATGCCTTGAGGCTGTGATGCATAATACCAGCAGAATCGATCCCCGTTGGCTATCCTGTGCCCTCTCGCTTTCCGGTGAGAGGGCGTTCACGAGAACGGATGCACGATGCCCCAATCAGTTTCAGATGCCCTCGTCTGCTTCGGTGTGACGGGTGACCTGGCCTACAAGCAGATCTTTCCCGCGCTGCAAGCGATGGTGCGGCACGGACACATGACCGGCCCGGTCATCGGTGTGGCGGGCCGTCCGTGGTCGTCGGACCAACTGCGCGACCATGCCCGCCAGAGCCTGACCGAGCACGGCGGCATCGACGAGGCGGCCTTCGCCACGCTCAGTGCCAACCTCACCTATGTGGGTGGCGACTACCACCTGCCCGCGACGTATGCGCAGTTGCGCAAGCAGCTTGGGGCCGCGAAAAATCCGCTGTTCTATCTGGCGATTCCGCCCAGCCTTTTCACCACGGTGGTGCAGGGGTTGGTGGCGTCGGGTTGTGCCCAGGGCGCGCGCGTGGTGGTGGAAAAACCCTTTGGGCATGACCTGGCCTCGGCGCGCGCACTCAACCAGGTGCTGACCTCGGCCTTCTCGGAGGCGGGCGTCTTTCGCATCGATCACTTCTTGGGGAAGGAGCCGGTACAAAACCTGCTCTACTTCCGCTTCGCCAACGCGTTTCTCGAACCGATCTGGAATCGTGACTATATCGACAGCATCCAGATCACGATGGCCGAGGACTTCGGGGTGGCGGATCGCGGGAAGTTCTATGAAGAGGCGGGGGCCATCCGTGATGTGGTGCAGAACCACCTGTTGCAGGTGCTGTCGTTGCTGACGATGGAGCCGCCCGTGGTGGGCGCGCCGGACGGCACGCGCGATGCGAAGGCGCAGGTGCTGGCGGCGATGCAGCCGCTGGACCCCGCCGAGGTCGTGCGTGGGCAATATGAGGGCTATCGCCAGGTGGTGGGCGTCGCGCCAGATTCACCTGTCGAGACATATGCGGCGTTGCGGCTGCGCATCGATTCGACGCGGTGGCAGGGCGTGCCCATCTTCATCCGCGCGGGCAAGTCGCTCCCCGTGACGGCGACCGAAGTGCTGGTGGAACTGAAGTCTCCCCGCCAAGACATCTTTGGTGAGGGCGAGCCGCCGCAGTCGAACTATTATCGCTTCCGCCTCAGCCCGATGGTGTCGGTGGCGCTGGGCGTGCGCACCAAGAAGCCCGGCGAGTCACTTGTGGGCGAGCAGGGCGAACTGGTCGCCCACCACGCGGCGGGCGATGAGATGCTGCCCTATGAACGGCTGCTCACCGATGCCATGCATGGCGACCAGACCCTTTTCGCCCGCGAAGACATGATCGAGGCGGCCTGGCGAGTGGTCGAGCCAGCACTGACGAGCGACGCACCGCTCCCCTACGCGCCCAACACCTGGGGGCCCTCCGCCGCTGATGCGCTGACACAGGCGCATGGTGGCTGGCGCGACCCCGCCGCGAGCTAAGATCCGCTTTGGGAACAGTTTTGTTCGCACACGCAGGCCACGAAAACCCACGAAGTACACGAAAAGCAGCGCATGGTTGCCTGTGCAAAGTGGACCGTGTGGACGATGATCAACGTGAGACGTGGGGAATGATTCCCCCGCGATGTATCTAGAGGAGCGCAACAGCATCATGACCGCACCAACAACGACATCCCTGACCCAGCGGGCCGAGTGGCGCGCCCTGGCCGCGCACCAGAAGCAGATCGCGGGGCGGCATCTGCGCGAGCTATTCGCCAGCGACCCGCAGCGGGGGACGCGGTTGACCGCCGAGGCCGTCGGGCTGTACCTGGACTATTCGAAGCAGCGCGTCACCGATGAGACGCTGACCCTGCTGCGGGGGCTGGCCGAGGCCTGCGACCTGCGCGGGCGCATCGACGCCATGTTTCGCGGCGACCCCATCAACGTCACCGAGAACCGCTCGGTGTTGCATGTGGCGCTGCGGGCACCACGCGACGCCAGCATCATGGCCGAGGGCGTGAATGTCGTGCCGCAGGTGCATGAGGTGCTCGACAAGATGAGCGCCTTCAGCGACCGCGTGCGCTCGGGCGAATGGAAGGGCTATTCGGGCAAGCGCATCCGTAATGTGCTGAATATCGGCATCGGCGGCTCGGATCTCGGTCCGGTGATGGCCTATGAGGCGCTGCGCTTTTACAGCGACCGCACGATGAATTTCCGCTTCATCTCGAATGTCGATGCGACGGATTTCGTCGAGGCGACGCGCGACCTGGACCCCGCCGAAACGCTCTTCATCGTTTCGTCTAAGACCTTCACTACGCTGGAAACGATGACCAACGCGCAGTCGGCCCGCGCGTGGATCATGAGCGGCCTGGGCAACGATGCCGCCATCGCCCGCCACTTCGTCGCCGTCTCGACCAATGCCGAAGAGGTGGCGAAGTTCGGCATCGACACGGCCAATATGTTTGGCTTTTGGGACTGGGTCGGCGGGCGCTATTCCATGGACGCGGCAATCGGTCTGTCGACGATGCTCGCGGTGGGGCCAGCGAACTTTCGCGCGCTGTTGGCGGGCTTTCACGCGATGGATGAGCACTTCCGCACCGCCCCCTTCGAGCGCAACCTGCCGGTCATCATGGGGCTGCTGGGGGTGTGGTACAACAATTTCTTCGACGCTCAGACGGTTGCCGTGCTGCCCTATAGCCAATATCTGAAACGCTTCCCCGCGTATCTGCAACAACTGACGATGGAAAGCAATGGCAAGAGCGTGACGCTGGCGGGTGCGCCGGTCGACTACCAGACCGGACAGATCTTTTGGGGCGAGCCGGGCACGAACGGCCAGCACTCGTTCTACCAGATGATTCACCAAGGCACCAAGCTCATCCCCTGCGATTTCATCGGTTTCAGCCGCGCGTTGACGCCGCTGGGCGAGCACCAGGACCTGCTGATGGCGAATGTCTTCGCGCAGGGCGAGGCGTTGGCCTTTGGCAAAACGGCGGACGAGGTGAAGCGCGAGGGCGTGGCCGAGAGTCTGGTGGCGGCGCGCACCTTCGCGGGCAACCATCCCTCCAACACGATCTTGGCGGAAAAGTTGACGCCTGAGGTCCTCGGTTCGCTCATCGCACTGTACGAGCACAGCGTCTTCACCCAGGGGACGATCTGGGGCATCGACTCATTTGACCAATGGGGCGTCGAACTGGGCAAGGTGCTTGCCAAGCGCATCGTCCCCGAACTGACGGGCGGCTCCGCGCCCGCCCACGATAGCTCGACCAACGCGTTGATCGCCCGCTATCGCCAGCAGCGGGGGTAGTTCGCGGGTGTTTCACGGGGGGGCCAGGGGATGCTGAAAGACCTTGGCCCCCTCGTCAGTTGGCTAGAACGTGATGCTTCCGATGAAACAGAGGAAGCTCATCAATCCATTCGGATGGGCGTGCCGTTTGACGATGTAGCCACTGGCCACCGCGCAAGCACCGCCGCAGCACAGCAGCCATAAGCTGCCGAGCAAACTGTTGAGATTGATCTGGATGAGGCGACTTCCCATGCCAATGACTATCGCTGCGAGCAGGAAAATGCCGAGCTGCACGATATGTAAGAA
>JBBQSR010000422.1:0-3864 GCA_038234855.1 Ktedonobacterales bacterium
AATGACCAGGCGGCAGGGCATGCCCCAGACTATGCCGCCGGAGCAGCGCGCCATGTCGTCACCCCCCATCACGATTCGCCCCCTGAGTGGCGACGCCGAGATCATGCCCTATATGCGACTGACCGACCAGGCATTCAATCCCAGGCCATCGGAGGCCGATGCCCGTGAATGGGCGACCTTTATGCTGGGCTTGGAAGAGTTTCGGCCTGATATGATGCGCGGTGCCTTTCGCGGTGAGCAACTGCTGGGTGGCTGCATCATCTATCCCCGTCAGATGCGCATCGGCGAAACGCTGGTGCCGACGGGCGGCATCGGCGCGGTCGTCACCGACCCGGCGCTGCGGTTGGGCGGCATCGCCACCGCCTTCCTGCGCGACGCGGATGCCTATGCCCGCGCGCGGGGCGACGCGCTCTTGTTGCTCGACGGCATCCCCCATTTCTATCATCGCTTTGGCTATGTGAAGGTCGCGGATGCGAGCATCGTCACCGTGGCCGCCGCCGCGCTCGCCGACCTGCCCGCGACCGCCGTCACGGTGCGGCCCGCCACGCTGGATGACGCCGAGGATCTGCACGCCGTCTTCACCACGGCCAACCAATCCTTCACCGGCAGCTTCGCACGCACCGTGCGCCAGCAGCGCGAAAAGCTGAGCCGCCGCATCAAGAATCCGCCGTATGTCGCGGAGCGGCCTGATGGCACGCTCAGCGGCTATCTCAGCGTCCTGCAAGACGCGCCGCGCGCCACCGCCTATGAGGTCATCGCGCTGGATGACGCGACCATCGCGGCGCTGTTGCGCTTTCACCGCGACCTGGCCCCTGGTCAGTCGTTGCGGTGGGGGCTGGCCCCCGATGCGGCCATCACCTATTGGCTGCAAGACCACCTCACCATCCCCGGCTATGACCGCCAGTCGGACCCGCGTTACCTCAGCGCCGTCACCACCGAGATCGCGCATCAGGACGACACCGCGTGGATGGCGAAGATCGTGGACCTGGGCGCGTTGGCGCGGGCACTGCTGCCCGAATGGCAACGGCGCTGGCTGGCGGCGAACCTCGCCACCGAGGGGGTGATGACGATCTCGGTCGGCGACCTGGGCGACGTGTCGCTGGGGCTGAGCGCGCCGTTGCGGCTGTTGCCGACCGTGCGGACCCCCGACATGGCGGTGCGCGTCACGGCGGCGCAGTTCACACAAATGGTCTTTGGCTACCGTCCCGTGTCCTGGGTAGCGACACAGGCTGGCGCGGAGGGCGTCGCCACCGCGCTCGCGCCCTTGACCGCGCTCTTTCCCCAAGGATGGCCCATGGTTCCCGCGTCGGATGGCTTTTAATGGGCGCGGTGGGCGCATTCTCGCGCTGAGCCGTGCACAAGAGGAACTGCCGACGGTCGAGGGCCTTCATCGGCCTCAGGCATGGATGACGCAGTCCACCCTTTATCACAACTTTACAATCAGTGGGAGCCCGTGCCCGCAAACGCTTGACTTCATGCGACAAAAGGAGGATACTTGAGCACAGCCGCAATCGATGGATCGCCCCTGAGCAGTCCGTGAGGGATAACCCGCGCTAACGCCTTTCAAAGATAGGGAAAACTCATGCGCGTGCTCATCGTTGATGACAATGAGGACATTCGGTTGTCGCTACGGATGGTGCTAGAAGACACCGACTACGCCGTCATCGAGGCGGAGGACGGCAATGCCGCGCTCGACATCCTCAGCGCCAGCGACGAGCCGCTGCTGGTCATTCTCGATCACCATATGCCACGGATGAATGGCCCGGAACTGTTGCACTACATCGACCAGCACCCACAGCTTGCCCGTCATCGCGCTTTCATCTTCATGAGCGCGGTACACGACCCCATGTCCTATATCGCGCCCTTGCTAGAGCGGCTGCCGCTCAGCATCTTGTCAAAGCCCTTTGACATCGCGGATGTGACCGAACTGATCAACCGCTTAGCGGAGTCCATCACCGCGCCCGTGGCCAGCTACGAGTCCCCGATCCACGAACTGCACGACCCGCCCCTGTCTCTGTGAGGCGTGCCCAAATGCCCCGCGTCCGTACCAGTGTTCTGCGGCGTTTTAGTGCTTACTGACGCGTTCGCTGAGTTCGGCGTCGGCGGCGCTGATGACGGCGAAGAGATCCTCGATGAGGAAGGGCTTGGGAAGCTGGCGCACCGCGAGTTGGCCGATCAATGCCTGAATCTCTTCGTCCTGGCTCAGGTCGCTGCCCGTCATCAGGATGAGGGCTGAGCGGGCGCGCAGGGTGGGGTCGGCGGCCAACGCGTGCATCAGATCCTTGGCCGTGCCCTCGGGGAAGTGGTAGTCAAAGAGGATGATGCGCCCCTTTTGCCCATGTTGCACGATATGCAGCGCCATCGCCACATTCGGGGCGGTTTGCACCATATCACCCGCGTCTTGCAGGGCACTGCGGATGATATAGAGCAGGTCTTCATCGTCTTCGAGCACGAGGATGTTACGCATCAGAGTCCTGCGATCTCCGTTTCATCGATGACGTCCTCGACGCCGGGAACGCGCGAGGCGACATCTTGGGCGTTGTCTGCGTCTTCCAGGCCATCGATCTGGCCGCGCAGATGGGCGATGCCGTTGTGGACGTGCACATGCAGCCGCAGATCGGTCGTCGCGGCATCATGTCGCAGGGCCGAGCGGATGGCGTCGCCGAGCGCCTCGTCGCCGGGGATGTCGTCGATGGTCGAGGGATCGACGCTGATGGCGTCATCCGAGGTCGCCTCGAAGCCGCCCAGCACCTCGGCATCACCCCGCGCGTTTCTCGTGAGGACGGGGTCAGTCGGGGCGAAGTAGGCATCGTCGGACTGTGATTCCTGGTAATCGCCGATCTCTTCGTCCTCAACCACGCTATCGTTGGCGGCCAGCGCGGCGTCGGTGGCGAGTGGCTGTGTCAGCGGGTCGGGCATCAGATCCTGCGTCGAGATGTCGGCGAATGAGTCGGGCTCGCTGCCCTCGGGCGCGCGGTCATTGTCCTCGGCGTCGCCCCCGGCATCGAGCGGCGATGTGTCGCCCGTCGTGGTGAAGTTGAGGCTGCCCGTGTGGCCCGTCGCGCCCTCAAGGATGCCATGGGCGGTGCCGGTCTGTTGCATCACCAGTTTCGCGGGCTGGTGTGTGTCGCTGAGGGGCAGCGAGATGACCAACACCCCATTGCCATAGGTGACGTTTGCGACGGTGGCATCGACGGGGTGCGGCAGGGCGACCTCGCGGTGATAGGGTCCGGCGTTCCACTCATTCAAGATCTCGTCGTTGACGCCCTTTTGCGCGCCGCGCTGCTCGCCATGCAGGATCAAACGGTGGTCCGACGTGACCTCGGCACGGATGTCGCTTGGCTCTAGGCCCGGCATGGGCGCGGCGACCGTTAGCCGGTCATTGCTGCGATACAGCTTGACCGGCACTGACGTTGGGGCAGCAGATGTGGTGGGTGAGGACATGCGGCAGCCTCCTAGGCGCTCTCTGGGACGAATGACGTAATGCAGAGTTCAGCAGCGAAAACTCCGCACGCGGCGTGCCAGCGAGTAGGGGGATGCCCCCTGCTCACAACACGAATTCCTATAGCCAACGGATACACGAATACCCAAAAGTCAAGATAAACCCCCTCATGAACCGCCACCAAAGAGTTGCGAGAAGATGTTTTGGACGTTATCTTTGAGAGCTTCCCAGAATTTTTGATGATACAGCCCGGTGATGCTCAGGCCGAAACCGATGGCGATCAGCTCGATGCCCGTGTCGGGATAGTACACCGTGCTGAAATTGTAGGTACCAAAGATGAATTTGATGACTTCTATGATGACGCATATCCCCTGGACGAGATTGATGCTTCCCTGCACGAGGGGCGTTAGGCAGCCTTCGGC
>JBBQSR010000423.1:0-3859 GCA_038234855.1 Ktedonobacterales bacterium
GTCATCGCCATTCCCCCGGCCTTCTTCATCGAATATAGTCTGAACCACGCCATCGCGGGGGTGCCCTTCGACATGCTGCCGCGCGTGTGGGCCGATGTCTCGCAGTCGGCGCTCTTTGGCTTGAACGCGGGGCTGACGGAGGAGGCGGTGAAGGGCGCGGGACTGCTGGTGCTGATCTACATCGTGCGCGACCGCTTCGAGAACATCACCGATGGCATCCTGTACGGCGCGATCATCGGCGCGGGCTTCGCCATGATCGAAAACATCGCCTATTTCGCCAACGCGGATACGTCGAAGCGGGCCTGGACCTTCCTCATCCTGGGGCGGGTGGTGCTGGGATGGCTGGGGCACTCGACCTTCACGGCCTGCTTCGGCGCGGGGCTGGGGATGATGCGCGAGGGTCGCATGCCGTTCCGTCCGTGGCTGCCGCCGCTGCTGGGCTTCGTGGCGGGGGCGGCGCTGCACAGCTTCTTTGACTTCGTGAACTTTCAGGCGAACACCGCCGTCCACAACTCCCCCGGCGCGCCCGTGGTGAATGTGCTGGCGCTGCTGGCGGTCATCCTGGACTACGGGCCGCTCTTCGCCGCCCAATTCGCGCTGTGGGTGATGCTGCAACGCTCGCTGGCACGCGAGGCGGGCATCTTGCGCGAATACCTGGCCGACGAGGTGCGCCAAAACGTCCTCTCGCCCGAAGAATATGTGACGCTCCAGCGCGTCTCGGTGCGGCAACGCTTCGAGCGCGCGCTGCTGCTGGCGCGCGGACTGCGGTTGTGGCTGGCGACGCGCACCCTCTACGCCACCGCCGTCGGGCTGGCCTTCGCCAAATGGCGCACCGCCACGAAGCCCGCCGACCCGCAACTCACCGCCGCACCGCCCAACGCCTACCGCGCTCGCCTCCGCCGCCTGCACCGCACCCTACGGGCGCTAGACCGCGCGACCACGACGCCCGAGGATGGTGTGAGCAAGCAACGAGGGTGAAGACTGCGCTAGCCAAGAATGACGCTTTCACCCTCGATTTGGGCACACTGCACAGCCATGGGGTGTCCGCCCCTTGTGGTAAACTGTGGAGAGAACGACTGTGCCGCTGAGGATAGATACAATCATGACCGCAACCAGCCACGCACCCGCCGAGACGGATTATGAGATCGTCATCGGGCTAGAGGTGCATACGCAACTGTTGACCCATAGCAAGATGTTTTGCCCCTGCGCGGCGGATTATGCCGACGACGCGCCGAACTCGCAGGTGTGCATGATCTGCATGGGCCTGCCGGGCGTGCTGCCGGTCGTCAACCAGCAAGCGGTGGAATATACGCTGATGACCGGGCTGGCGCTGCACTGCTCCATCCCCGAACTGTCGAAGTTCGACCGCAAAAACTACTTCTACCCCGACCTGCCCAAGGGCTACCAGATCTCGCAGTTCGACCTGCCCTTCTTCAAAGACGGCTATCTCGACATCGAGCTCGATGGCCAAACGAAGCGCATCGGCGTCACCCGCGCGCATCTAGAGGAAGACACCGGGCGCTTGCTGCACCGCACCGATGCCTACGGCACCGGCTTCTCGCTGGTGGACCTCAACCGCGCGGGCATCCCGTTGCTAGAAATCGTCAGCGAACCCGACATGCGCACCGCCGAAGAGGCGCGGTTATATATGCAAAAGCTGCGGTCCATCCTCGTCTACCTGGGCGTCTCGTCGGGTCGGATGGAGGAGGGCAGCCTCCGCTGCGACGCCAACGTCTCGGTGCGCCCGCGCGGCCAAAAGAAGCTCGGCACCAAGACCGAGATCAAGAACATGAACTCATTCCGCGCCGTGCAGCGTGCCCTGGAATTCGAGGCGGCACGGCAGATCGAGGTGCTGCGCGCGGGCGGCAAGATCATCCAAGAGACGCGCGGTTGGGTCGAGGCCAAGGGCATCACCGTCAGCCAGCGCACCAAAGAGGAAGCGAACGACTATCGCTACTTCCCCGAACCCGACCTGCCGCCCGTCCACATCACCCGCGCGTGGCTCGACGAGATCCAGGCGAAGATGCCCGAGCTACCCAACGCGCGCCGCGAACGCTACATCAGCGAATTCGGCCTCTCGCCCTATGACGCCGCGTTGCTGACCGACGACCGCGCCTGGGCCGACTTCTTCGAAGCCACCGTGGGGTCCGTCACCATGGGCGACCTGCCCACCCGCGCCAAGAGCGTCACCAATTGGATCGGCGGCGACCTCGCCCGTCTGCTGAACGTCGCCGACCAAGAGATCGGCGCGAGCAAGATCACCCCCGAGGGCCTGGCGGGCCTCGTCAACGCGCTGGACGCGGGCACCATCTCGGGCAAGCAAGCGAAGGAATTGCTGGAACGCGCCTTCGCCAGCGGCGAGCAGCCTGCCGCCATCATCGCGCGCGAGGGCATCGCCCAGGTGAGCGACGCGGGCGCGCTGGAAACGGTGGCACGCGATATCATCGCCGCCAACCCCAAGGCCGTAGAGGACTATCGCCGAGGCAAAGCCGCCGCCGTGCAGTTCCTCATCGGCCAGGTGATGCGCCAGACCAAGGGCAGCGCCAAGCCCGACGTCATCCAGCCCATCCTCGTGCGCCTGCTCGACGCCCTGAAGGAGTGATACCGCCATGGCCGACCCAACGCCCGTCACCCTGCAATCCCTCGCCCCGTGGGGGTCGGCTCTGCCCGATCCCCAACGTCTGTTGACCGCTGATGAGTTGCTGAACATGGGCGAGGACGCCCACGATTATGAATTGATCGCGGGGAGGTTAGTGCAGATGGCACCAACGGGCGGCGAGCATGGCGATGTCGCGATGGAGTTTGGGATGATCCTACGCCAATTCGTGAAGCAGCACCATCTCGGGACGGTGCTGGCCGCTGAAACGGGATTCGTCATCAGCAAGACCGCGCAGGGCGATACCGTGCTCGCGCCGGATGTCGCCTTTGTGCAGGTCGGGCGCGAGCCGCCCAAGGGCAGCCCCGAACGCAAGAAATTCTGGCAACTGGTGCCCGATCTGGTGATCGAGGTCGCCTCCCCCGCCCAGAAACCAGCCGAGATGGCCGCCAAGGCGCAACAATGGCTGGTGGCGGGGACGTGCTTACTCTGGGTCGTCTGGCCCGAGACACAGCGGGTGGAGGTCTGGCGACCACAAACACCGATGCTCACGCTCAAACCAACCGATTTGCTGGATGGCTACACGGTTTTGCCAGGTTTCAGCCATCCAGTACGCGACCTTTTCGCTTAGCTCAAGCCCATCATCATTGACCGGAAAACAATGCCACCAATCCCACAGGCGGCTACAGCGGCCAGGGCAGCGTCGGGTCCGATTCCTCGTGGACGCGGAAGAGCGGGCTGAGCGAGCGACCTTCGTGCAGCCGCACGATGGCATCGGCCAGCAGCGGAGCCAGCGACACGACCTCCAGCGATTTGAGCCGCTCACGTTTGACGCGGGCAATGGGCACGGTATCCGTCACGATGATGCGCTGGATCGCGGGATGGTTCAGCTTGG
Source organism: Ktedonobacterales bacterium (assembly GCA_038234855.1). GTDB lineage: Bacteria > Chloroflexota > Ktedonobacteria > Ktedonobacterales > JACDGC01 > JACDGC01. Next base: position 3,492 of record JBBQSR010000423.1, read on the forward strand.
TGAGCGCGTCATCGGTGAGGACGGCATGCGTCGCCACGATGGCGATGTCGGGTTGCGCCCCGGCCTCCACTAGGGCATCCGCCGCGCGGCGGAGCGTGGTGCCGGTGGCGATGATATCATCGACCAAGATGGGCCGCTTGCCCTGCACGTCGCCGATGACCGAATGGATCGTCACCGACTTCGCGTCGGCGCGGCGCTTGTGCAGGATGGCCAGCGGCAGCCCCAGCATATTCGCGAAGGTGTCGGCGCGCTTCACCCCGCCCGTGTCGGGCGAGACGACCACCGCGTCTTGCAGCGGCGAGGTCAGCAGATGCCGCGCCAGCGTGTGCATCGCCGTCAGGTGGTCCATGCCGATGTCAAAGAAGCCC
>JBBQSR010000424.1:0-3805 GCA_038234855.1 Ktedonobacterales bacterium
GTCGGCGCTGAGCACGACGCCCCACGGCGCGCCGCCGAGCGTGACGGTGTGTGTGACCTTGCGCTGGCCGATGTCGATGATCGCTAGCTCATCGCCAGCGTCCCCCGTGCCCGCGACATAGGCCAGGTTTGGCGCGCCACCATCGGCCCGCGTCGCGCTCACGGGCAGCAGCGCCAGCACGCCCGAGCAGGCGAGCACGAGGGCGAGCAGGATGACCAAGGCACGACGCGGATGTTTCATGGGGGCCTCTCGGGGTGGGCTAGGCGGGGCCGGGGAGGGCCAGCAACAGCACCTCGAAGACCATGCGCGGATTCACATTCTGGTCGAGTTGTTCCAACGCGGTGCCCAGGGCGCGCACGAAGGTTTCGGCGGCGCGCGGCCCCCACTGCTGGGCCTGGGCCGCTATGCCCGCGCGGTCGTCGCCATGGCGGATGAGGTCTCCCGCGCCATAGGCCGTCAGGGTGACATCGCGCCACCAGGGCAGCCACAGCTCGATGACGCGCTGGGCGGATTCTTTGTTGGTGGCGTAGGTTCCGGCGGCGCTGATGCGTTCGGCGCGGCCCACGCGGGTGAGCGTGGCGAGGTCGCGCAGCAGTTGCCGCCGTTCCTCCAGCGCCTCGGGCTGTTCCAGCGCGTCGATGGCCCAGCCGGGGCGTCCGCCGCTGAGCGTGGCGAGCGCCAGCGCGTGCGCCGCGTCGGCGTCGCCCCGCGCGGTCAGCGCGGCGGCCAGGTCGGCGGGCGCGACGGGCTGCAACGGCACCTGCTGGCACCGCGAGATGATGGTGGGCAGCAGCATATCGGTGCTGACGCAGGTCAGCAAGATCAGCGCATTGGGGGGCGGCTCTTCCAGCACCTTCAGCGATGATTGCAGCGCGGGCAACGTCAGCAGGTCGGCATCGGGCAAGATGAAGATGCGTTTGCGCCCCTCGGTCGGCTTCAGCGCGACATCTTCGATCAATTCGCGGATCTGCTCGATGGAGTAGTGGGCTTTGTCTTTGGGCAGTTCCAGGCGCAGCACATCGGGATGGTTGCCATGCTCGATCTTGCGGCACGCCACGCACTCGCCACAGGCGCGCCCCGCCGTCTCGTCGCGCGCCACGCACTGGATCGCCTGGGCGAAGGCCAGTGCCAGCGTGCGCTTGCCGATCTGCTGGGGGCCGGTGATGAGGTACGCGTGGCTCACCTGCCCCGTCGCGATGGCACGTTCCAGCCAGCCCGCTTGCCGCGCGTTCCCGATGAATTCGCCCAAAAGGTCCACGGTCGCCATTCCCTCGCTCAGTGTCTCTTTCTAGGGTATCACATCGCCGGGGACCCATGGCGCGCAACCGTGTCGCAACTCTGTCGCAGCCCAGCAATCTCTCCGGGCGATTGATCCGGCGTGTCGCGCGATCACCCAAGCCCTCGCCGCAGCGTTCAGGCGCGGTAGTGGGGGCTGACGCGTCAGCGTAGCCCGCGACGTAGCGGGTGTTGCCCTCGTGGAACCGACCTTACAGGAGGTTTTAACCGCCAGCCCCCCTGCTACCCCGTTTCTTTGCCCGCTGTCACCTCCCCATCTCGCCCTTTCCCTCGCTTGTTGGTGGCGTGCGTATCTTGGGAATGTCGGGGGGATGGACCCCGGCGGATGGCGAGAGGATGGCCATCCGATAGGCTCCCCTTCGCGGGGGTTGCTGCGCCGCACGCAAGCCCGATGGACGGGGCAATTGCGTGCGGCGTTCTTTGTGCGCGTGGTACGATGGGGGCGACACACTCACCGCGCCAATCAGGAGGCATCGCGCCCCATGCTCGACCCCGCACAGCCGCTCTTTGTGCGCGCCCCCGCGAAGATCAATCTGACCCTGGATGTGCTGGGCAAGCGCACCGATGGCTACCACACGCTGGCCTCGGTGATGCAGACCATCGCGATCGCCGACACCGTGGCGCTGTGGCCCGCGCCAGAGGGCGAGGTGACGCTAGACTGCGACCTGGCCGACCTCTGCTCCCCCGACAACCTCGCGCTGCGGGCCGCGCTGGACCTGCGCGCGGCGACGGGGACGACGCGCGGGGTGCGCATCGAATTAGCGAAACGCATTCCCATGCAGGGTGGGCTGGGTGGTGGCAGCAGCGATGGCGCGACCGTGCTGCTGGCGCTGAATACCTGGTGGGGCCTGGGCCTGGCCGAGGCGGACTTGATCGCGCTGGCGGCACCGCTCGGCTCGGATGTCCCTTTTTTCATCATCGGGGGTACGGCGCAGATCACCGGGCGCGGCGAGGTCGTGACGAAGCTGCCCGACCTGGTGCCGCTGTGGTTGGTCGTCGCCAAGCCGCCCGTCAACGTCAGCACGCCCGCTGTCTTTCGTGCCCTGCCCCCCGCCGACTACTCGGATGGCACGGCGACGGCGGCGCTGGTGGGGGACATCCGCGCGGGCACCCCGCCACCCCTGACCGATGCCTCGCTGCACAACGCCCTGGAGCGCGGCGTGCTGCGCGACTATCCCGCCGTCGCGGCGACGCGGGCGGCCCTGCTGGCGGCAGGCGCGCCCTGCGTCCGCATGAGCGGCAGCGGCCCCACACTCTATGCGCCCTTCACCACGCTGCGCGCGGCGGCGGCGGTGCGCGACGCGGCGCGGGCGGCGGGGCTGCGTGTCTGGTTGACGCACACCACCCCCGCGTCGCCGCTGTGATGGATGCCTGGGCGAGCTGCGGGCATCGGTCACGAGCGCCCCACGGCCATGGTCGCGGCCACGCGGCGTCTGCCGAAACTCGCTAATCCCGCCACCGTCACGACACCTGGATGGTCGTCGCCGCCACTTGCAGATAATTGTCGGCAAAGGCGAGCAGCGTCAAATGGTTATCTACCGCGTAGGGCGCGAGATCGCTCGCCAAGATGAAGCTGGTGGTGAAGGTGCCATCGGGGTTACTCGTTTGCTTGAGCGGCTGATTCGTCGGGGCAGGGGTGGGGGTGCCCACCTGGGTGGGAGCGGTGGCGACAGTCAGGGGCACGACGGTGGCCCCGCCATTCGTCCCCCGCGCGAGGGTGGCGAAGGCGACATTGCGGCCAGGCAGCCAGCAGGTGCCGACCAGCGTCACCTGGGTGCGGCCATACGTCCCGATGGTGACGCTGGTGTTCGTGGTGGTCAGCACGAGTGTCGCGTGCAGTTGCGGCGTGCTGGTGCCGATCTGTCCGCTGTTACAGATGGTGTCGGCGGTGGCGGTCTTGATGATGGCCGTCACCGTGGCATCCGCTGGTGAGGTGCTGCTGCCGCCGTTGAAGAGTCCCTTGAGGCCACAACCATTCAGAAGGAATATGCCCATCACCACTGGCAATAGCAGCCAGCGTGTCGGTTTCAGTTGCTTGGTTCCCACGCGCTGTGTCTCCTTTTTCGCGCGCCACGCCGCTGGTGTCGTCGTTGTCGCGTGGCTTTCATCATTATAACGAGTAACACGCCGTTGAGGAAGCGCATAGGGACCGTCAGCACGCGACACCTTGTAAAGTCTTGCCATGACCGAGCGCGCATGCCTTTGCAGGGGTCGTTCGGGTGGCATATACTCATAGGGAGCGTGGATGCGTCGGCAACAGAGACGCGCCCACTGATAAGGAGCATTCGCTGATGTTTCATCGGTTTCACCCCGGCATGCTGGACGGTCCCGTGCCGTGGCTGCATCTCGTGCTGAGCGGGATCTTCTGGATCGCCCTGGTGGGCTTGGTCGTCGCGGCTATCATCGCGCTGCTGCGTCGCCCGCAATACCCCGCCGTCGCGCCGCCCCCCGGCACCGCGCAGATGTCGCCGCTCGACATCCTCAGTGCCCGCTACGCACGCGGCGAGAT
>JBBQSR010000425.1:0-3779 GCA_038234855.1 Ktedonobacterales bacterium
CGAACCCGTGCCGCCCAGCCGCACCGTCGAGACGCTGGAAGACGCGCTGGCCTTCGAGCGCGAGATCGGCCTGCCCCTGGTGATTCGCCCGGCCTACACGCTGGGCGGCAGCGGCGGCGGCGTCGCCTGGTCGCTGGAGGAACTGCGCGAGATCACCGTGCGCGGCTTGACGGCTAGTCCCATCCATCAGGTGCTGGTCGAGCACTATCTGCGCGGGTGGACGGAACTGGAATACGAGGTCATCCGCGACGCGGGCGACACTTGCATCACCGTCTGCAACATGGAAAATCTGGACCCCCTCGGCATCCACACCGGCGATAGCATCGTCGTCGCGCCCAGCCAAACGCTGACCGACCGCGAATATCAGATGCTGCGCGGCGCGGCCATCCACATCATCCGCGCGCTGGGGGTGGAGGGCGGCTGCAATGTACAGTTCGCGCTGAACCCGAAGTCTGAGCAATATTACGTCATCGAGGTGAATCCGCGCGTCAGCCGCTCGTCGGCGCTGGCGAGCAAGGCGACAGGCTACCCCATCGCGCGCGTCGCCACCAAGGTCGCGCTCGGCTATCGGCTGCACGAGATCACCAACGCCGTCACAGGCCGCACCAGCGCCGCCTTCGAGCCAGCCCTGGACTACGTGGTCGTGAAGATCCCTCGCTGGCCCTTCGACAAGTTCCCCGGCGCGGATCGCACGCTGGGCACGCAGATGAAGGCGACGGGCGAGGTGATGGCCATCGACCGCACCTTCGAGGCCGCGCTGCAAAAGGCGATGCGCTCACTGGAGATCAAGCCCGAGGCCAACCGCTTCGGCCTGCCACTGAACCTGACGCCAGGGCAGGTGGCCGACCCCTTCGCCGCGTCGGGCATCCGCCGCGCCGTCGCCGTCAGCAAGCCAGAGGTCGCGCACGACGCGCCGGTGGCCCGCGCCGAGATCGCGCATGACCCGCGCATCATCCAGCCGACCGACGCGCGGCTGTGGCGGCTCTTTGGCACCCTGCGCGAAGACAACTCGGATGACGCGCTGGAAGCGTTGCACGCCGAGACGGGCATCGACCACTGGTTCCTCAACAAGATCCGCCGCATCGTGCGGATGGAGGCCAGCCTCACCGCCGCGAAGGACGACCTGCCCCCCTGGCTGCTGGGCTGGGCGAAGCGCATGGGCTTCAGCGACGCGCAGATCGCCGCCGCCGTCGGCCAGAGCGAGGGCGACATCCGCGCGCTCCGCAAGTCATTGGGGATGCGCCCCGTCTATAAGATGGTCGATACGTGCGCGGGCGAGTTCGCCGCCGAGACGCCCTATTACTATAGTAGCTATGAGTTAGAGAACGAGGCCCCCCCGCTGCCCTCGCCCAAGGCGGTCGTCATCGGTTCGGGTCCCATCCGCATCGGCCAGGGCATCGAGTTCGACTATTGCAGCGTGCGGTCGGCGACGGCGCTACGCGAGGCGGGCGTGGCGAGCATCATGGTCAACTCGAATCCCGAAACGGTCAGCACCGACTTCGACATGTCAGACCGCCTCTACTTCGAACCGCTCGACGCCGAGAGCGTGCTGGCGATCCTCGAAAACGAGGCGGTGGAGTCAGGGGACGAGGACGAACGGGGACTGGACGCGAAAGATGCGAAAATCCACGCAGGAGGGGAATATACGCTGCCGCCATCCATCGTGCAGTTCGGTGGGCAGACGGCGATCAACCTAGCCAGCAAGCTGGATGCGCGGGGTGCGCCCGTGCTGGGCACCTCGGCGGACATGATCGACCTGGCGGAGGATCGCGAGCGGTTCGATGCGCTGATGGAGACGCTGGGCATTCCCCGGCCCAAGGGCGCGGCCATCCGCACCGTCGCGCAGGCGTTGCGCGCGGCGGATGCCATCGGCTACCCCGTGATGGTGCGGCCATCCTTCGTACTGGGGGGCCGCGCGATGGAGATCGTGCAGAACCCCGAATCGCTGCGGCGCTACACCGAGCGCGCATTAGAGCAGCACGGCGACCATCCGCTGCTGATCGACCGCTATCTGACGGGGCGCGAGGTCGAGGTCGATGCCATCTGCGACGGCGAGCAGGTGCTGATTCCCGGCATCATGCAGCACATCGAGCGGGCGGGGGTGCACTCGGGCGACAGCTACGCCATGTATCCCGCGCTGGACCTCAGCGCCGACGAGGTGGCGACCCTGGTCGATTACACCACCCGCATGTCGCACGCCATGGGGGTGCGCGGTCTGATGAACATCCAGTTCGTCGTGACGGGCGATGCCCCGAAGGACATCCCCGTTGGCGAGCAGTCCACCGCGCATGTGTACGTCCTAGAGGCCAACCCGCGCGCGTCGCGCACCGTGCCCTTCCTCAGCAAGGTGACGGGGGTGCCGATGGTGACGCTGGCGACGCGCATCATGCTGGGGCAAACGCTGGCGCAGCAGGGGTACAGCGGCGGCCTGTGGCCGCGCCAGCCTTTGGTCGCCATCAAGGCCCCCGTCTTTTCGATGGGCAAGATCATTGGCGGCGAGGCGGCACTGGGACCAGAGATGAAGTCGACCGGTGAGGTGATGGGCATCGACCGCACCCGCACCCCCGCCCTGATGAAGGCCTTCCTGGCGGCGGGCATCGCCCTGCCCAAGGAGGGCGGCGCGGTGCTGGTGAGCATCGCCGACCGCGACAAAGATGAGGCGCTGCCCATCTTGCAACGGCTGGCGGCACACGGCTACCGCTTCTTTGCCACACCCGGCACCGCGCGGATGCTGACCGAGCACGGCATGGATGCGGAGGCGGTGAACCGCATCGGTGTCGGCGAGTCGCGCATCCCCGAACTCATCCAGACGCGCGCGGTGGCGGCGGTCATCAACACCATCACTGGGGGCAGCCCGCGCATCCGTGAGGGCGTCGAGATTCAAGATGGCTTCCTCATCCGGCGCAACGCGGTGGAGGCGGGCATCCCCTGCTTCACCTCGCTCGACACCGCCGCCGCCGCCGTGGGCCTGCTCGACGCCAATGGCGAGTACGCCGTGCTACCCATCGGGGACTATCGGAGCGATGTGACAGAATGAAGGAGGGAGGCGACGGCCTCTCTCGCATTCACGCATCGACCGAAAGGGTTTGACGATACATGACACCATTGATCTTGGTGACGAACGATGACGGCATCGATTCGCCAGGGCTGCACGCGGCCATTCGCGCGGCGGCCCCGCTGGGCGAGGTCATCGCCGTCGCGCCGCGCAACCAGCAGACCAGCATGGCCCGCGCGCTGGCGGCGGGGTCCGCTGGCATCGACATCGTGCGGGTGACGCTGCCGCTGCCCGCCGATGTCGCCTACACGGCCTACAGCATCACCGCGACGCCCGCGCTGGCGGCGGCCTATGCCATCCTCGACATCTTGCCCCGTCGGCCAGACCTGTGCATCAGCGGCATCAACTATGGCGAGAATATCGGGGCGACCATCACGGCCAGCGGCACGGTCGGCGCGGCGCTGGAGGCCAGTTCGTTCGGGGTGCCATCGCTGGCGACCTCGTATCAAGTCCCCGCCGACATCTCGCATTCGCGCGAATATGTGACGCTCGACTGGGCAATGGCGACGCACTTCACCAATGTGGTCGCGGCGAAGATGCTGCGCGATGGCCTACCCCCCGGCGTCGCGGTGCTGAACCTGAACGTCCCCGTCAATACCACGCCTCAGACGCCCATCCGGCAGACGCGCCAGTCGCGCCACCTGTACTATGAGTGGACCAAGCGGCCACCCGCCAATGACGGCGAACCAGCGCGGCTGCAAAAGCACATCGTCCACCCGACGAC
>JBBQSR010000426.1:0-3770 GCA_038234855.1 Ktedonobacterales bacterium
GAATGTGCAATTGCGCATCGTGCCCATCGGTGAACGGCGGCTGACGCGGCTGTGGCAACGGGCGCACGTGCCGTTGCGGGCCGAGTGGCTGACCGGCCCGGCGCAGATCTTCCACGCGCTCGACTTCACGCTGCCACCCACCCGCATGCGCCGAGTCGTCACCATGCACGACCTCGCCTTCCTCACGCACCCGGAATGTGCGGTGCCATCGCTGGTCGCGTATCTGACGCATGCGGTGCGCCGCGCGGCGCTGGCGGCGGATGCCATCATCACCGTCTCAGAGCATACCCGCGCGACCCTGCTGCGCTGGCTGCCTCAGGTGCCGCCCGAGCGCGTCACGACCATCCCGCTGGGCGTCGCCGCCCGCTTCGCCCCCGTCACCGACCCGGTGCGCTTGCGCGAGGTAGCGGAGCGGCTGGGGCTGGCGAGCACCTTCATCCTCTCGGTGGGCACGCTGGAGCCGCGCAAGAACTATCCTGCGTTGATCCACGCTTTCGCCCAGGCGCGGCGCGTGGCGGATGGCCCGCGCCAGCTCGTCAACGCCGGACGCCCCGGCTGGCTGACCGAGCCGATCCATGCCGCCATCGCGGCGCATGGCGTGGGCGATGCCGTGCGGCTGCTCGACGGCGTGACGGAGGCCGACCTGCCCGCGCTCTATAGCCTGGCGGGCGTGGTGGCCCAGGTGTCGCACACCGAGGGCTTCGGGCTGCCCGTCCTCGAAGCGATGCGCTGCGGCGCGCCCGTGGTGGTCAGCGACGGTGGCGCGCTGCCCCAGGTCGCGGGCGATGCCGCGCTGGTCGTGCCGCCCGACGACCCCGCCGCCATCGCGCACGCGCTGGTGCGGCTGCTCGCCACCCGCCCACTGCGCCAAGAGATGACGCGGCGCGGTTTCGCCCAGGCCGCGCGCTTCACCTGGGAGGCCACGGCGGCCAGCACCCTGCGCGTCTATGAATCCCTCGTTTCCCCTCGTGCCCATCACCATGCCGCCGCGCTCCACCAATGATCACGCCGTTGCCAACATTGACACCCGAATGAGACCATGCCATAATAGCGAGCGTTCGAAACCGCGATAGGCCTTTTTTTTTGCGTATGTGGGTTCAATGGGGGACCAATCGCTATGCCAGAGCAGCCACGGGTCTACATTAGCGCAGCCGCGCCGGACGATGACTTTGCCAGCGCTCTGGCCGCCAACCTGGCCGCGTATGGCTTCGCGACGACCCACATCCCCGCCCCCCTTGCGGGGCCAGCCATGCAGGCGGATCAGCGAGAGGGCATCGCCACGAGTGCCTGGTTCGTGGTGGTGCAGTCGGCGGACGCCGCCTCTTCGTCGCTGGTGCGCGAGGAACTGGCCGAGGCCGTGCGGCTCTTGGCGAATGGGCGACGTGGCATCGTCGCGGTGATGCGCGCGCCTACCCCGCTGCCGATGCCGCCGGGGCGCTCCGTCACTATCCAGGTCGTCGATGCCATCAGCCAGAGCTATGATCTGGTGGTGCAACAGACGGCGGCCATCGTCCTGGGTGCCAGCGGACTGCACGATAGCCCAGCCATCGTGCCCCCCAACCATGACGGCGCGCAGGCCGTCCCGTCCCCGCCGCTGGTCTACGGCCTGCCCCTGCCCCCCGTCGCCGCTGGGCCACCGCGTGGTCCCGCGCCCCCTTCGGCGGGCTACCCGCTAGGGGCGTACCCGACACCGAATGCCGCTCCCCAGGGGGCATATCCATCGCCGATTGCCTATCCACCAGGGGCGTATCCTCCGCCCGTGACACCCCGCCCAGCGGGGCAGATGGCGCGGCGCGAACTCTTGGTCGGCGGCGGCATCATCGCGGCGGGGCTGGCGGTGGCAGGGAGCCTGGCGCTGTTGCGGCGGCTGACCATCGGCGTTGCGAGTAGCCACAACAGCAGCACGACGCCCCCCCAACACGTTCCTGGTACCCTCATCACTCAGCTCATCGGCCACAGCGACAAGGTGAATGCCGTCGCCTGGTCGCCAGATGGCCACCACATCGCCACGGCGAGCAATGACGGCACCACGCGCATCTGGTCGAGCAGCGGCGGCAACGCCACATTCATCTATACCGGGCACAGCGGCCCCGTCAACTCCGTCGCCTGGTCGCGCGACTCGCAGCGCATCGCCTCGGCCAGTGACGACACGACCGTGCGGCTGTGGTCGGCGGGGGGCACGACCACCCAAACCTTCACCGGCCATGGCCGCAGTGTGTCGGCGGCGCAGTGGTCGCCCGATGCGCAGCGCGTGGCCTCGTGCGACAGCGGCGGCTTGCGCGTGTGGGAGTCTGGTGCCGGAACACAGGATGCCAGCTTCATGAACCCTGGTAATGGCTTCAGCGGCTGCGACTGGTCGCCCGATGGGCAGTTCATCGCCCTCAGCAGCTTTGACCGGACGGTGCGAATCTGGTCCTTCGCGTCACGCGCGCAGACCACGGACTTCACGAACCACAGCGACCGCGTCTTTTCCGTCGCCTGGTCGCCCGATGGCCAGTTCGTGGCCTCGGCGGGGCAGGGCGGGCGTGTGCACGTATGGCGACCCTCCGGCGCGGAGGTCTTTGTCTACACCGGCCACCAAAACGGGGTGCAGGGGCTGGCCTGGTCGCCCGACAGCCGCTTCATCGCCTCGGGTGGCGGCGACGACACTGGTTATGGCGACACCTCGGTGCGGGTGTGGGACGCCCAGACCGGCGCGACCATCGCCGTCTACACTGGCCACGCGCGCTACATCAACGGCATCGCCTGGTCGCCCGATGGCAACCAGGTCGTATCGGGCAGCGACGACGCCACCGCGCACATCTGGTGGGTCCGGTGAGCCGACCGCCAGTTGTGCCACCGATGGGGGGAGGTCGCGCGCGTTCACTCAGGCGCGGCGAGCATAGCCAAAGAGTGCGTTGTAGGACGCGCAATAGATCACCACGGATTGAATCGTCGTGATGTCGACGCCGCTGGGTACCGCGTAATTTTTGTCGCCATCGGTCGCTTGCAGCGCACCCAGGTCATAGCCATCGCGTACCTTGGCATCGGTGGTCGGCTGTGCCGCGCGCGAGAGGAAGATGTGCAGCGCCGGACCATTGCCCGTGTGGAAACCCTGCAAGCGCAGTTGCCGCGCGCCCCCCGCGACCGTCCCCAGGATCGCCTGACCCGTCGTGCCCCCCTCGCCCGGCGTCGGGCTGAAGGTGAAGGTGAACGGCCCCGCCACAGGTGGCGTGGTCGGCGCGGCGGTTGCCCCCGGCCCCGTGGTCGCCGTCGCGGGTGCCACGAAGGCGGGGGTAGTGTCGTGCCCCGTTCCCCCACCGACGAAGAGCGGCCCGACGAAAACGGCGACATCCGCCAGCAGCAGCAGCGCCAATGCGCCGCGCAGCCCCAGCGTCGCCGCGCGTGGCAGCCCGCCGATGCCCGCGACGAACAGCCCCCCCACCAGCGCGATCAGCGGCGGCGTCAGCAACGCCAGCGACAAGACCAATGCATTGTCACGCATGTGCGGATACCGCATCAGTAACCCGACATCGACGACCAACGCGCCCACGAGTGCCGCCCACAAGAGTCTCGGTCGCTGCGTCGTTTGCGCGGAGGGTCCGGTGATATTCGCCATGATTCTGGCTCCTTACTTCGATGCAAACCATGATTGCCTGGTGCGCTCAGTCTCTAGCATAGCGCCCAATGCTTACAGAGAGATTGCGTGGGCGGTCATGCCCGCGCTGATGTGCCATACTGCTTGATGAAATAGGAGTATCATTGCCATGGGCGAACATCGCGACATCCAG
>JBBQSR010000427.1:0-3769 GCA_038234855.1 Ktedonobacterales bacterium
TTCTCGCTGACGCTGCGCAGGTTCGGCGCGGCACGCAATTCGAGTTGTTCAGCGGTCAGCGGGGCTAACGCCGCGCAGAGGATATCTTGAAATTCCTCCCAGCCGTCGTAAAAGAACAACGCTTTGGCCGTTGGCTCAGACATCGCGGACCTCCTGGGGCGAGGGGGGGCATCCTTGCTGGTGCATTACGCGGGCAAATGGGCACCGATGAGGGCGGGTTGGCCGCGCGCCACATCGGCGGCGGCGGCGGCACGTTTCGCGGGTAATTGTAGCACATCTAGCCGCAGCAGCGTGTGGTCGCCGCAGATGACCGCGACGTGGGCATTGCCGCGCCCCCAGGCGATGACGGTGCCCGGCAGGGCATCGGTGGGCACTGGCGCTGGGGGCTGCTCGTCGGTGGCCAGGGCATGGGCGGCGATGACGCGCAGCGGCTGGCCGCGCCAGGTGGTCTGCGTGCCCGGCCAGGGCGTGAAGGCGCGCACCCGCCGCGCGATGCCCTCGGCGGTCTGCCCCCAGTCGATCTCCGCGTCCTCCTTGCGGATGAGGCGCGTCATGGTCGCCTGTGCTGCGTCCTGGGGGCGGGCGGTCAGCGTGCCCGTGACCCACCCCGGCAGCGTCCGCGCCAATAGCTCCGCGCCATGCTGCGCCAGCTTCGCCGTCAGCGTCGGCGTCGTGTCATCAGGCGTGATGGGGATGGCCCCCTGGGTGATGATGTCGCCGGTATCTAGCCCCACGTCCATCCGCATGATGGTGTTGCCTGTCTCGTGGTCGCCCGCGAGGATGGCGCTGGCGATGGGCGACGCGCCGCGATAGTGGGGCAACAGCGAGGCATGCACATTCAGGCAGCCATGGGGCGGCAACGCCAGCACCTCGGGCGGCAAGATCTGCCCAAAGGCGGCGACGATGATGACCTCTGGTGCCAGCGCGGCCAGGGCTGCCAGCGCGGCGGGCTTGCGCAGCGGTCCCGGTTGCAGCACGGTCAGCCCCCGCGCGAGCGCCGCGACCTTGACGGGCGGCGGCTGGGGCGTGGTGCCGCGCCCCGTCGGTTTATCCAAACGGGTGACGACGCCGACGACCTCGACCCCCGCCATCTCGGTCAGCGCCACCAGCGACGGCACGGCGAAATCGGGCGTGCCCATGAAGATCACACGCATCAGACAGCACCTCACTGACGGTTTCGCTCTATTAGAGCGCCAGGCGCAAATGGACTGATGCGCCAGCGAACCCCTCATGTCGATAGAATGCGACGGTTCGTGGCCAGGCGTTAGCATCAGGCGTATTGACTTCGAGCCGCTGCCATTGCCGCTCTGTTGCCATTGCTCGTGCTGCCGCGATCAAGGCATGACCCACTTGTTTTGAGCGCATTTCTGGGACAACATACAATTCCTGGATCCATCCCACTTTTCCGGCAAGATAAAGGGCGGTGCATTCGTTGAGCGTTAGTAGTCCCACCGGATTTTCGTCGGGCGACATCGCCAGGAAGGCGTGATATGTATCGGTTGCCAGCAACGTGTTTGCGAGAGGCGTCATCTGCTCAGCCGTTACACTGAATCCCCCTAACTCTTGCAAAAGCTGCAAAATAAGGTCGGTGACGACTCCTGCCTCGTTGGGGGTGGCGATGCGCACAGTAATGGCTGGTTGAGCCATGGCAGAATTCCCCTGAATACGTTGGCGTCTTCTGGATAAAAAGGCTGGACGCGGGGAAATCCCACGCCCAGTTTCGCTGTGCCCGCTCGCATGTGTCACGCGCCGCACGCTTTTTACGGGAAGGCGCGTGGGGGCGAACAACCGGCGGCGACTACTACTGCTTCGCGAAGCGGCGCGCGGCCAGTACGGCCAGGCCACCCAGGGCGGCGGCACCCGCGCCCGCGATGACGACCTTTTCCACGGTGTTGGGGTGGAACTCGTGCGCGTGCGCGTGCAGTTCGGCGGCCTGCTGTGGCGTGGCGGTCTGCGGATCGACCGAGGCGGCCAGTTGCTGCGACTGGGGGTTACCCGACTGGGCCAGTTGCTCTTGCATCTGTGCGATGATGGCCTTCATCTGCTCGGGGTCCATCTGCGAATAGTGCTGATCGAGGATGGGCTTGAGATCCTGTGGCGACACCTGCGCGTGCAGATCCTTTACCGCCTGCGCTGCCGCGTCTGGGGAAACCTGATCGGGCGCGCTGTTCGCCAATTGCTGCACCTGGGGGTGTTGAGGATCGTTCCAATCCGTTGCCATGAGGGTATGTTCCCTTTCTTGTGGTGGCGGGGAGGTCATCCCCGCGTGTGTTGAACGGACGCCAAAACCAGTGAACGCACCTTTTGCCCATCCTCGCAAGCGACCGAGGGACGCAGGACGAAGGGGCAAGTGCCCATCGAGTGTACCATATGGCCGCTGAATGCGCCTAGCCGCGTGGGGTGTGATTTCGCTCACACTCAGGTGCGGGCGATGGCGATGCGGTCCCACCCCGCGTAGTCTTGGCTGATGGTGACCTGTGCCCCTGGCAGGGCCGCGCCGAGCAGTTCGCGCACCGCTGGCCCTTGGTCGAAGCCGAATTCGAGCACGACCATGCCCCCAGGCCGCAATTTGCCGTCCAGCATGCCCACCAGGCGGCGGATATGCCCCAGCCCGCCGTCTTCCCCGAAAAGGGCCACGTGCGGCTCATGCGCGACGACATTGGGCGCGGCGGCATCGGGCGCGTCGCCGATGTAGGGCAGGTTCGCCACGATCAGATCGACCGGCACGGGAACGGGCGCGAGCAGATCGCCCAGCAACCACGAGACGCGCCCGCCCACGTCGTTGCGGTCGCCATTGTGCCGCGCGACCGCCAGCGCGTCCGCCGAGACATCCACCGCGTAGATGCGGCCCAGGCGCGGTTCCAGCGCGGCCAGCGCTATGGCGATGGCTCCGCTGCCGGTGCCGACATCCGCCGCCAGCAGATCGGGCACCGGGGTGGGGGGCGCGTCGTCGTCCTCATCTGGCGGGGGACCGAAGCGCGCGGCGATGGCCCCCAAGGCGGCCTCCACCACCAGCTCCGTTTCGGGTCGTGGCACCAGCACCCGGCGGTCCACCGCCAGCCGCATCCCCATGAATTCCTTATAGCCCACGAGATACGCCACCGGCTCGCCCGTCGCCCGCCGTGCCAGCAGGGCGGCGTACTCGGCGTGCTGCCCTGTGGTGAGCGCCCGCTCAGGGTAGGCGAAAAGGGCGGTGCGCGGCACATCTAACATGTGCGCCAGCAAAACGGAGGCATCGAGCTTCGGGGTAGGGGAAGCATCGGTGAGGGTTGCGATTCCTTCGGCTAGCGCGGTACCCCAGGTCGACTCTGCTTGGCTCATACTCTTTCCCCTGTGCGCGAAACGGCGCTCTTTTTTCCATGATGCCACACGCGCACGAAATTGTGCCCAAAAGGGTCCTAATCCCTTGACATTTCCCCAAGCCTATGGCATTATTATGGAGCACCCCGATGAAAATATCATCTCGCGTGCCACCTCCCCAAACTTCGCCCCTGTGGCTGATGCTGGGTGGTGTCGCACCTGAACAAGAGAAGAGACGAAGAGGACACCCCACGTGGATGCGAGGCATCTGTGTGGGAGAACTGCAATACCAATTTGCTGAGGACAACCATTGATTTTGCCGAGCGCTCGACCCCCGAGGAGTCGTGAAGCTTAACAGAGGACAAGGGGGATGCCTCGGCGTCCAGGGCCGATGAAGGACGGGGTGCGCACCGTAATGTGTCTGGGGAGCTGCGACCAAGCGCCGATCCAGACGTTTCCGAATGGGGTA
>JBBQSR010000428.1:0-3765 GCA_038234855.1 Ktedonobacterales bacterium
GCGCGATACATCATGCACCCCTGTATTGTACCCGATGGGGACGGGGGCCGGAAATGGGCGGCATCCACCCAGATTTGGCTGCCCTGTTGCACACAGGGCGATGAATGCATATAATAGCGGGGGACCGCGAAATCGCGCGTCAATCGCACGCTCTGTGGGCGGATGGCACGGTTTGCCGTTCCCCCAATCTTTTAGGAGGATCACTTTCATGGATCTCAGCGGGTCGCAGAAGTTTAACGCGCCACCGCAGCAGGTGTGGAATGCCCTGATGAACCCCACCGTGCTCAAGGAAACCATTCCTGGTGCCCAGGATGTGCAGGTGTCGGGCAATACCATCACCATGACCGTTCAAGTGTCGTTGCCCGTGATCGGCAGCAACACGTTCGTGCTGGGGGCCGACATCCAGCAGCAGACGCCGCCCTCGCACGCGGTGCTGGCCATCGACCGCTCTGGCTCGTTCGGCTCCATCAAGGGGCACGTCACCATCGACCTCGCGCCTGTGGACGCTGGCACGAACCTCACCTACACCGCCCACCTGGATCTCGGTGGTCGCGTGGGGATGGCCGATAACCCCATTGGTCAGGGCGCGGTGAAGTCGGGCCTGAACTCGTTCTTCAAGAACCTGGAAACGAAGGTCTAGCCGGTCGGCCAACCGACATGCCAGATCGCGGGGCGGCCCATGTGGCCGCCCCCTTGGCAATGCACCCCGTCGGCGAGGCGACCGCGCCATCGCTGCTGCGCGCCACGGCTGAGCCATGTGGCAACTGATGTGCGTAACGCGAGGTAGGGCCACCAGTCACTAGTGTCACCTGATCAGCGCGCTTCGGCGTGCGGCGGATCTGACCCCTTTGGCGTCACCATCTGAGAGGTTCCCCCCATGATCCAGTCATGCATCCACTGCGGTTTCATCAATGGCAACGCCGATGAGCACACCATCTTTTGCCCCAACTGCGGCGAGCCGTACCCCGCGCTGAATGACATGACCGTGCAGGTCCCCCAGATGGCCCCCCGCGACGGCACGTCAGTCGCGTCACCCTTCGCGCCCTATGGCACATCGCCATATGCCCAGCCCTATAGCGCAGATCGTGGCTCGGGCGTCGTGCCGCCGCCCCCACCGGGGCTGCGCGGCACCCGCCCCCCCGCGCGGCGGTCGATGGGCGGTTTCGTCGGTGGCATGCTGCTGGGGCTAGGGCTGCTCTTATTGCTCGGGACGGTGCTAGCCGCCGCCGCCCTCACGCGCAACGGGGGTAACGGCGTCGTCGCCCAGGTGGCCACTGCCACGCCCTCGCCCACCCATGCGCGCCCGACGGCGACCGTGTCGCCCACCGTCACGCCCGTGCCACTGGTCAGCTATCAAGACCCCTCCCAACGCTTCAGCGTGCGCTACCCGGCCAACTGGTCGGCGACCGTGAGCACGACCAATTCGGATGGCGAGTTCCCCGCGTACCTCACGACCTTTCGCGACGCGGGGGCATCGTCGATGCTCTTCGACGTGCTGGTGACGCCGCAGCGGCTCAACAGCGGTAGCCTCAAATCCTTTGTGCAAAATGGTGGCGGCACGAATTTCCAGCAGAGCGGCGGCACCACCAACGCGACCATCGCCGGGTCAGACTGGCGCGTGGTGACGGGCACCTTCACCAGTGTGAATGGCGTCCCCTTGACCGCGCAGATGCTCTATACGCGGCGCGACAACATCACCACCTATGCCATGTTTTTGATCGCGCGACAGGATCAATTCACCGCGCTCTCGCAAAAGACCTTCACGCCGATGGTGCAATCCTTCGCCTTTGGCAGTAACCCGGCGTAGGGGCAGGGTCACCCCTGAGGGAAACGGCGCTGGGTGACGATGAGAGAAGGGAGAGCCGATCCCCAAAAGGAGTTCCCTTCTATGTCGCCCACCCTCCGCCGTTCGCGTTTGCACGATGTCAGCATTCCGGTCAAGTTCACCGCCGCGTTTTTCTTCGTCACCTTGATGGTGGTGCTGGTGGGGAGCTTTGGCGCGTATGCCCTGGGGCAAGTCCGTGACAGCTCACACGCCGTCACCGCGCGCATCATGCCCGCCCTGACCGATATCGCCACGATGCAGTCGCTCATTCAGGAAACCCGCTCTGACATCGACGGCGCGGCCCTCACCCACGACCCCGCCACGACGCGCGACTTTGTCGCCAACACCCGTGACGATATCGCTGCCCTGACCCATGCTTACCAGAGCTTCGCTGGGCGGAGGCATGCCCCCAGCATTCGCCCCCTGCTGGCCGAGTATGACCGCGCGTTCCAGGCGTGGAATGCCACCTTGCAAGGGCTGCTCGCGCGCGTGGGGCCAGCCAGCCCCACGCAACGGCAACTCATCGGGGAGACTATCACCCATGCGTGGGACGCCCAGACCGATGACATCCACCATGCCATCGATCATCTGCAAACTTTCCAGAACCAGGAAGCTAGCGTCGCCACGAAGCAGATCGATAGTACCTATACGATCATGCTGGTCGTCATCTTGCTCAGCATCCTCGTCGCCATCGCGCTCGCGGCCCTCTTGGGGCGGGTGCTCTCGCAGATGGTGCAGCGGCCCTTGCAACAGATCCTGGCCGTCATCCAAAAGATGGCGCAAGGCGACCTCACCGAAATTCCCGATTTGGTCGAAACACGCGGCGGCAAAGATGCTGTCGGCGCGCTGATCAGCACGCTAGACGCATCCCTGAGCAAGCTGCGCGGTTTGGTCGGGCGCGTGACCAGGATGAGCGCGCAGATGGTCGGAACCACCAATGACATCTTGGGCGCGGCACAGCAGGCCAGCGAGGCGATGATGCAGGTCGACCAAGCCATTCAGCAGGTAGCGCAGGGCACGCAGTCGCAAAATATCGAGCTGACCAGCGCCACCCAGGCCACGCAGATGCTCACCGACCGCAGCGATGTGCTCAGTGCCTCCACCATGCGCACCATCGCGGCCATGTCGCTGCTGGGCGAACGCATCACCTACACCGCGGACAACATTCAAGAGGTGGGGAAGCGTTCTGAGCACATCGGGCACATCATCCGAACCATTGATGAGATCGCCGACCAAACGAATTTACTCGCCCTCAATGCCGCCATCGAGGCCGCCCGCGCGGGCGAGCATGGGCGCGGCTTCGCGGTCGTCGCCGAAGAGGTGCGCAAGCTGGCGGAACGTTCGGCGCAGGCGACCAAAGAGATCGCGCTCATTATCACCGAAACGCAACAGGCCACCGGGCAGACCATCGCGTCGATGGCTGCCAGTGTGCAAGAGGTGCAGGTGACGCGCGACCAAGCCGCCCAGGCGCAGGATGAGGTCGCCGCCATCGGCACCACCATCCAGCAGGTGAATGGCATCATCCACGCGGTCGCCAGCGTCAGCCAAGAGCATGGCGCGGTCGCCGAGCAGGTCGCCGCCGCGACGGAGGAGGTGACGGCCCGCGTCGCCGCCATGGCCGTAGCCACCCAATCTATCGAGGCCATTTCTCAGGAATTGAGCGACGCGGCGAAGGTCTTTCACTGGAGCTACCGCGATGCGTGGTCAACGTCAGCCACCAAGGGGGCCGCCCCGACCTCTGGCGAGACGGCCCCCTTGGCATGCGCGGCCTAGCCACGCGTCGTGGACGTTGAGCGTGCCTGTGTCGTAGCCCGCTACGACGCCGAATAGATGTAGACCCGACGGCGCGGCTCTTTGCCATAGCTCTTGGATTGCAGGTTGTAGCGTTCGGCCAGCAGATGCTGCATGCGCCGGACGCGCGGCCCCTGCGGCGTCAACTC
>JBBQSR010000429.1:0-3754 GCA_038234855.1 Ktedonobacterales bacterium
GGGGCAGCATTTCGAGCGCCAGGTCCAGGTAGCCGACGACCGAGGTCAGCGGCAGCCGCAGATCGTGCGAGGCCCGCGCGATGAAGTCATCTTTCTGGCGGTCCAGCGCGCGTTGCTGCTGGTAGGCGCGCTCCATATCCAGGTAGGTGCGCGTGTTTTCGATGGCGTGCGCGGCCTGGAGGGCGAAAAGTTCCAGCAGCCAAATATCGTCTTCACTAAAGGTCGCGGGCGGCGCTTCGTCGGGGTGCTTGGGTGCGACGCTCGCCCCGGTCTTCACCAGGCCAATGACGCCGATGACCTGGTTGCGTTGCTGCATCGGCACGGCGGCCACCGCGCGGAACGCCGGATCGTCGAACTCCCCAGTCCGCAGCGGATAGGCGCGATAGTCAGCGACGCGCTGACTTTCGCCCGTGATGGCGACGCGCCCCGGCAGCCCCGCGCCGCGCGGCACCCCCTGGCCGGTGTAGTCGCGGGGCAAACCGACCGAGACGACGCCTTCCAGGTCGACGCGTTCGCGGTCGGCGTACCAGATGACGCCGCCGGTCGCCTGCACCAGCGTCACCATCTTGCCCAGGATCATCCGCAGCACATCGGTGGGGTCCTGGCCGAGCTGCGAGGCGACCTCTAGCGAGACGCGGTGCAGTTCGACCATCTGCGAGACGCGCTCTTGTGCTTGGTCGACGTTGCGCTTTTGGCGTTCGCGCTGGGCGACGCGCGCGGTGACGTTGACGCCCACCAGCAACAGGTCTTCCAGCGCGCCATGCTCGTCGCGGATGGGCGAGCACGTGAAATCCCAATATTCTACGCCATCCGGCAGGCGGATGGGCAAATCGATCAGCAGTTGCGTCTCGCCGCTCTGGCGCACCTCATCCAGTTTGAAGATGGCGCGCAACTGACCAGCGTGGTCGGGCAGCACGACATCGAGTTCCTGCCCCCACACATCTGGCCCGATCTGCAAAAGGTCGTCGAAACGGGGATTCGTAAAGATGATGACGTTGTCCGCCGCACGCAGGACGGCGGCGGCGAGGGGGGCCTCGCGCAGGACGGTCTGGGCCAGGGCGCGCTGGGCATGCAACTGGTGCCCCAGCCGCGCGACCTCCGCGCTGGTGGCGATGAAATGGCCCAGGGCATCGAGAAAGGTAGCGTGCTCGGCGCTGGGGGCCTGGGGTAGCGCGACAGCCAGCACCCCCAATGATTGTCCGCCGCGAAAGAGGGGAATGCCCATGAAGGCCCCCACCATATCGGGGTCGATGCCGCCATTCATCGCCCACGCACGCACCAGGGGATGATCCATCGCGTCGTCGAAGCGCAGAGGTCGCCCCGCTGTGACCGTCGCCAACAAGATATCATCGGGGACGGCCCGCGCCTCGGCGACCTCTGTGGTGGCGAAGATGGTGGTGCTGGCGATGCAGCCAAGGGCGCTTTCGTCGCCACCCTCGGCCCATGGGGGTAGGTTGCGCAGCCAGACCTCGACCAGCAATTCTTGCAACCCCAGGGTCACATCGGCCACCGCCAGCCGCACGGCCTCGGCGAAGCTGAGGATGAGTGGTGCGGTGCCGCGCGGCGTCGGCCCGCCCAGCAACGCCGCCCGCACGCGCGCCTCGATGAGGCTGATGCGGTCGTGTTCGCGCCGCATCGGCTGGTAGTCGTTGCCCGTGCCTCGTGGTTGATACCCGTCCATTCGCGCTCCCCCGTTCTTGTCTATCTATACAACGGAACACAAGGGGGTCTTAGGGGAAGGATGTGACACAAAAGTACCATAAAGACGAGCGAGATGCCGATGTCATGGGGTGATTGTCGACAAGATACGTTGCTGTGGCGATGGTAGCAGTCAGGATGAGCGCCAGTGCAAGCGAATAGCTGTCGTGCCGTACCGCTCATCCAGACCCAATCCACTGCCCTCACCCCAATCTCGCGTCGCTCAGGCGCTGAAGCGGCTGAGGAAGCTGTGCAACTGCGCGAGCTGGGCGGCGAGGTCCTTATCGGCGCGTAGGAGGCGATCCTGCAATTCACGCGAACCAAGCTGGCTATCGACGGTAGCGTTTTGCAGCAGATAGCCGATGAGGGCGTTGCTGGTAGTGACGACCTCTTGGCTGGCGCTGGTGATGCGGTCGGTCATGGCGCGGCTATTGCGCGCCACCTGCACGAAGCCGCTGCGCAGTTGTTCGAGATTCAACGCGATGGGCGCGAGCCGCCCGAAACTGGGCGGCGCGGGAACGACGCTGGTGAGGTGCCCCTGCGCGAGGTCGCTGAGCACCTGGCTCAGGTGCTGCACGCTCATCTCGAGGCTGCCGAGGGTGTTTTCGGCGATCTGCAACCGGTTCAGGCGCTCCAGCATCAGATTCAGGCTGATGGTGAGTGGCACCAATTCGCCGCCGACGATGGGTGCCCGCGCCGCCAAATCGCCATTCGCGACACGCGCGTGCACCCCCTGAATAACCGCGATGGCCTCTTCGAGACGATGTTTTTGGTCGGCCAACGCCGCGTAGGCGCGCTCGACCTCGGCATTTTTATCCTCTTGGAAGAGGGCGCGTTGCACGCTGCCCGCCGCGATCCACGAGATCACCGCCAAGAAGCCTGAGAGCACGATGGGGCGCGCGAGGACGCCATAGATGGTCACGGTCTTGATGTAGTCAACCAGATCGGGCCGTGCCGGAGTCAAGATGATATCTACGGTAGAAAAGAGCGAGACGACGAACCACGTGATGACCGAATACGCACGCGGCAACAAGACCCCCGCCAGCACCACGGGGATGGCGAAAAGATCAAAGTCGGGCAGATCCTGCACGCCCAGGCTCGGAGGCGGATTGAAGATCGTCGCGATGATGGCCGTCGTGATGCAGAAGACGAAAAGGATGCTCGCGGTCGTCACATTGCCGCGCCGATTGAGCACCGCACAGATGACCAGCATCAAAATGATGAAGCTCAGCCCCGCGATGAGGCCAGGTTCGGGGGTGGGAATGAAGCCAGTCGGCGAGAGCAGCGCGACGAAGATGAGGACGATCAGCAGCAGGCCGCTCAGCACCTGACCCCGCCGCACACGTTCGCGCACGACCGAGGCACGAAGCGCCTCCGCACTGGGGCGGGGTGCGGTCAGCCGCAGCCACGCGCCCCATGGACCGCGCCGCACGGGCGTCGGCGGCATGGGGGCGAAGGAGGTGTTGCCATTGGTGCCGCTGCTGGTGGCCGCCTCGGCAGCGACAGTGAAACCGGGGGAAAAGGGATCAAACTCGGTGGTCGGCGCGGGGCCAGAGGCCGGAGGGAAGGGTTGTGACATGGCGCACCCCAACATCGCGCGTCGAGGCGCGCTTTTATTGAGCGTACTGTATCATGCGCCCGATCAGCAGTCAAGAACCCATGCTCATTATCTCAGGGATCTACCGTCCCAGGTGCACGGCGAAAACGAAGAGGTACACGGCCACCGCCGCCAACGCGACGAAGAGCAGCACCAGACCAAAGAGGATGGCGACCAGGCGCGACCGACGTCGCCCGTTGGTGCGGCGCACCAGCGACATCACCTCGTGCTTGCGCACCGTCGGCAGCCGCTCCCATGAGTAGAGGGTGCCGCGCATCTGCTCGGCGATCTCGTGGTCGGCGAAGTCTGGCCGGTTGGTCGAGGCGCGGGGGTACGACCCAGAGCGGTTGAAATCTTCTTCAAAGGTAGCCATGGCGCGGCCTCGTTCCTGTGGGATTGCGGAGTGATTAGCTGGTGACGGGCGCGACCTCGAAGGTGTACCGCTCTATGACGGGGTTG
>JBBQSR010000430.1:0-3742 GCA_038234855.1 Ktedonobacterales bacterium
GAAGAAGTATCTGGGCCGCCCCCCATAGCAAATGCTCAGGCAGGTGTCGGCGGTCAGCAACACCGCCTGCGCGTCGGTGGGGTTCACCTGCACCGTGCACGCGGCATATTTGAGACTTGTTGTGGGGAGCGCCTGCCATGAGGCGCCCCCATCATTCGTCACGCTCACCACGAGGGGGCCAGTCTTATCCTGCGCCTGCGCGATGCCACAAGCATAGCCAATATACGGGTTACTCACCCCAAATGAAACGCTTAGCGCGATGGAAAGATGCGTTTTCGCCATGACCCAGCCCTGCTGGGGTGTGATGGCCAATGGCGGCGGCGTGGGCGTGGCGGTTGGCGACACGATGGCAGTTGGCTTCGCCGCTGTCGATGCTCCCCCGCTCTTGTTGCTGACGATGAGTGCCAGCAGGACGAAGAAGGTGAGGACGAGGACCGCCAGCACGGCGATCAAACTCGTCACGACCATCTGCTGCTTTTTCACGTGCGCTCCCTCGCTGTGGGGTTCCTGAAGGAACATGTTGCAACCGTTTTGCCTAATACGAATAGGAACCCTTCAGTAGCTCGCCACAGGACATCTATGCCCTTGGTCATGGGCCGATCGCCTGCACCTTGCCGCCATCCGCGATCGTCACCAGCCGTGGCGCGGCCAGCAGATCGCCCGTCGCGGTGCCGCGATAGGTGCCCGCGACGCCCGCCGTGCTGGGCAGCGCCGCCAGGGCCGCGGCCAGCGCGGCGTGGTCTGGCCCCACGCGCGCTAGGGTGGCGGCGAGCAGTTGCACCGCGTCATAGAGCGCGGCGGCGTGCTCGTCGGGCAGGGTGCCGAAACGCTGAGTATAGGCGGCGGTGAATTGCTGACTGGCGGCGTCGGGCAGGTCGGGCGACCAGGTGGCGACGCCGACGACCCCGGTAGCGTCTGCCCCCGCCAGCGCGATGAAGGGCGCATCCGCCGCGCTCACCAGGAATTGTCCGGCCCAGCCCGCGTCGCGCAGCGCGTGCAGCAGCGTCGCCGCCTCGGCCTCCGCGCTCCAGCAGAGCACTGTGCTCGCATGGACCGCCTGGACGGCGTTCACCGCTGCCGTCGCGTCGGTCATGCCGGGTGGCATGCTCACCTGTGTGGCGGAGGCCAGGCCCGCTGCGGTTAGTGCCGCCGCGCCCGCGTGGCCATAGGCGTTGTCGGTCGTCGCCAGCACCAGCGGGCCGCTCGCGTGGCTGGCGGCATAGCCCGCCAACGTCCGTGCCCAGGCGGCCAGCGGGGGACGCAGCCGCCAGATCGTCGTCGCCCCGCCATTCTGCGCCGGAGTGGTCAGTTCTGGTGAGGTCGCGGGCGTCAGCGCGGGGATGCCCCCGCTCGCCAGCAATGGCAGGGCCGCCACCGCCGCGTCGCCCTCATCTGGCCCCAGCAGCGCGACGATGGGCGGTGTGTGGCCCAGCAGATCGCGCACGCGATCCGTGACCGCGCTCGCCCCGCTAAAGACCGTCGCCAACTGCGAATGTTGCCCCTGCCAGGTGATGCCCCCACGCGCGTTGATCTGCTCGATGGCGAGTTGCGCGCCATTGCCGCTATAGCTGCCCTCGATGCCGCCTGGCCCCAGGCCTGCGCCGACCAAGCCGAGCGACCACGTGGGCGGCGTGGCGGTGGGGCTGCCCGCCAGCGCGTGCAGGGGCGCGCATCCGCTCAGCACCCATGCCAGGGTCATCGTCAGGCCCAGCAGCCATCGCTTGAGTACGCGCCCATCCATGTGCTGTCGTCAATCCTTTTCACGCTTATCGCTGGCTCAACCATGCAAAAAGAGCGCCAAGGTACCACCGGAGCAGGTGGCAACTCTGGCGCGGTCGGTGAAAGGCATCAGCGTGTGGGGGTCAGCTTCGCGGCGAGGGCGCGCAGATTATCGGCGGCCTCGCCGGCGTCGAAGGGTAGGTGCGCGACCAGGACGGGGTCCGCCGCGACGCGCTCAAAGGCCCCGGCGATGCGCGTGATGGTGGCGGGGTCACTGATGCGCCGCTCGCGCACGGCGGCATACGCCTCGGCCAGCGCCTCGGGGCTGGGCGTGCCCGACTGCATCGCCGGGGGCAACGGCAGCAGCGCGCCAGGGGTGACGCCGCGCATCGCCACCACATCGGGCAGCCGTAGCGCGCCGGTCGCGCTGGCACCGGGGAGCCGCACGGCGCTGAGGCTGGGCGCGGGCACCGCCGCCAGGGGACCAGAGGCGATGTCGGGCGCGCCACTGGTGGGCGCGTGAGTGATGGGGCGCTCGGGCGGCGCGTTGGGCGCGACGAGGTGCAGCGCGTGGGGCCGCACCCAGGCGACGCTGACGCCCCAGCCGCCGACCAACTGCCCCAGCTTGCCGCGCAGCCGCACCGCCAGGGGATCGCCGACCTCCGTGTCGCGCCAGCCGCTTTCCTGCGGCGCGATGTCGGCGGGGGTCAGCTCGCCCAGGGTTTCGTGCAGCACCAGGGTCAGGCTGCGGCGCACGTGGTCGACCCATGCGGTGCCATGCGCGGCGGCCAGGTGGGCACGCTCGTGGGGCACGTGGCACGCGGCGGCGACCGTCACATCGACCCGCTCGCCCGTCAGCAGCGACTCGGTGGCGCGCACCTCGATCACGACCTCAGCGGTGTTGATGATCGCCCACACCTGCTCGAAGGGCAGCCGCAGATTGAAGCCTGGTCGCAGCGTACGGTGGTGCTTGCCAAAGAGGACCATCACATGCGCGGTTTCTTCCAGCACGGTGTGCATCTGGCGGCGCACGACGACGAGCAAGAGTGCTAACAGCCCACCCAGCAGCAAGAGCGCGATCAGCGGGCCAAAGATCGCCCAAACCGAGATGCCGCCGTAGCCGATCAGCCCGACGAGCATCGCCAGCGCCCACACGGCCTCATTCGGCGCATAGGCCAGCGCCGCTGCCATGATGACGCCCAGCGCGGCATACACGAAGAAGGCTGGTCCCAGCCCTTCGATGCCGATGGCCAGCGGAAAGTTCGCCGCGCTGCCCAGCCCCAGCAACAGCAGCAAGACGAAGCACGCCACCGTCAACAGAAACGGCACGAGGATGGGCGACACCAGCCGCACCGTCGTGAAGGAGAGGGCGCGCCGTCCCGCCCGTGGCCGCGTATAATCCGCTGGCCGCGTGATGGGGCGCGGATGCTCGGGCCGCGCCAGCTTGCGCGGTGCCCTGGTACGCTGCGTCACCCACAGATCTTGCTGTGCCGCCAGGCGATCCTTCCCCATGCTTTCCGTCCCTTCAACCATGGAACACCGTTACAAACGATATCCTTCACTATCGGTGGGAAGGGGCGGCGCGACCAGGGCCACTCGGGCACACGTGCTCAGGCCAGGGGGGAAGGGACGGTGAGTATACCAGGAAGTTCGCTCACGCAGGGGCGACCATGCGCCGCGCTGCCGCCACCGCGATCCAGCACGCGCACAACAGCAGTGCGTCGAAGGCCGGCAGCAGGAAGGCTGGTTCTGCTAGCCGTGGTGCCTCGGCGAAGGTCAAGAGCGTGAGCGCGACTAACGCTGCCAGGCACCCACACAGCGCCACGGCGATGGCGACGCCGGGGATGAAGGCGAAACGGATGACAGCATGCGATAGCTGGCTGCGTGTCGCGGCGCTCGTGATTGCCCAGGTGCTCACCCCGGCGATGAGCACGGCGAGGGCAAAGAAGCTCAACTGGAGCCATACGTTGGGGACAGCGACCGTCTCATGCGTGCCAAGAGGCTGGCGCTGCCACCATCTCGG
>JBBQSR010000431.1:0-3739 GCA_038234855.1 Ktedonobacterales bacterium
AAGGTTCGTGGTCCCTGGCACGCGATCTGCATCGGTGTGACGCGCCGCAGGGCCACGATTCGTCGGCTTTTCCCCCAAAGGAGATTCCCAAAATGACTTCACAATTCGATCCCCGCGAGATTCTGTCGGATTACCGCAGCGCGTCGGGGAAGAAGATTACCACCCCCAGCGGTCTCACCATCCCCTACGTCATCGAGCAGACGCCGCGCGGCACGCAAGGCATGGACATCTATTCGCGCTTGTTGAAAGATCGCATCATCTTCATCGGCACCCCAGTCGATGACCATGTGGCGAATCTGGCGGTGGCGCAGTTGCTGTTCTTGCAGAGCGAGGACCCGACGCGCGACATCAACCTCTACATCAACAGCCCCGGTGGCAGCGTCTACGCGGGTCTGGCGATCTATGATACCATGCAGTTCATCCAGCCCGAGGTTTCCACCGTGTGCCTGGGCATGGCGATGAGCATGGGCGCGGTGCTGCTGGCCGCTGGCCAAAAGGGTAAGCGCTATGTGTTGCCGCACTCCACCGTGTTGATCCATCAGCCGCTGGGCGGCGCGGAAGGTCAGGCGACCGACATCGAGATCACCGCGCGCGAGATCGTGCGTCTGCGCCTGGCGCTCTATGAGATGCTCGCCCACCACACCGGGCAGACCATGGAAAAGATCACGCTCGACTCGGACCGCAACTACTTCCTCTCGGCGCAACAGGCCGTGGAATATGGCCTAGCGGATGAGATGATGACGCGCCCCGTGGCCGTCAGCGCTTCGACTCGCTAACGCGCAGATCGCTTCCCGGTGCCCGCCCATCTACCAGCCTTGGTAGTTGGGCGGGCATCTGCTTTGCGCATACCCGTCCCCCTTTCCCTTGATTTCACCGCACCGATGCAGTACGCTCTAGTGCATGAAGAGTGATGCAGCAGCAGATCAGACGAATCCGGCGTTGTCGCGGCGGCGAGCGCGTACCCGTGGCGAGATCTTAGCGGCGGCGCGGGCCGTTTTCGCCGAAAAGGGCTACCACGAGGCGGGCATCGCGGAGATCATGCAGCGGGCGGATCTCGGCGTCGGCACCTATTACCTGTATTTCCACGATAAGCACGAGGCCTTTGTCACGCTCATCAGCGAGGGGCTGGCGGGGCTGCGCGACCGCGTGCTGGCGCAACTCGACGGCGTGGCGGAGCCGACCCTCGCCCTGGCGGCGCATACCATTTTTACCGCCGCCTTCGAGGAGCGCGACCTCTTTCGCCTAGCGCTGATGGACCGCAACGAGACGCTGGCCACGTGGAACGCGCGCAGCTTGCTCATCGACGGCTTCACGCAGGCGCTCGCCCAGGCCCAGGCCGATGCGCGGCTGCCCGCGTCGGCCTCGGTCGAGTTGCTGGCGCGCTTCATCACGGGCGTCATCACCCAGGCGATCAGTTGGTGGTTCGAGCACGACGCGCCCTCGCCCGACGAGATGACCGCACAGGTGCTCAGCTTCCTGGGCGGGGGTGCCCTGCCATCGACGCTCGTCGGCACCTGGCCGCCAGGGGGAGATGGCCGAATGGGTGCGTGAGGGTGGCTCGAGGGCGCATGGCTAGGGCGGGCCCAGCGGGTCAACCTCCCGTCAGGTTGGTCCCACGCCCCTAGGCTGGTCCGCCCATCTTGCTGACGCGACGGTGGCCCGGGCGCACCAGCATGCGGTAGGCGCGCCTGCCAAGCACACCTGCCGCATTTCCCCTGCTCGCTGAATAACGGCCCGCGCCTAATTGTCACCAGGGGCAACGGGGGTGTCGTTGAGCATCGTCGTGATGACGTTGGCGGTCAGCCGCGAGATGGCCGGCGATCCCTTGAGGACGTTGGACGAACTCGCGCCGGGAACCGTCAGGCTATCTAGCCCCCAGCCCCACCAGATCGTCCCCGCGTCGAAGATGAAGGCCCCCGAAGCCGACCGATAATAAGCGGTGCGAGCTAGCAACGTGGCACGGCTCTGTGAGAGGATCGGTGAAGTCGCCAAGATGACTAGGTTGGCGGGGCCATTGAAGGGGACCGAGTTGAGGGCGCGGCTGCCGATGCCATCGACCTCATACCCCACCAGGCCATGCGCAATGGCACTATCCGTTGTGAGGCCGGTGCCCTCCAGCAGCGGGTCGGTGTCGGCGGCGGTGACGTGCCAGGGAGGAAAATAATTGTTGCCATTCGTGAAATAGCCCTGGTAGCGCAGCCCGATCAATTCTTCGGCGGGTTGGTGCAGCACATCATCGGCCCATTGCGTCGTGGTTAGGGCCGGGTGGGTCTTGTAAAGGGGATCGTTGGTGAGCTTGAGGGTGGGGTCTTTCTTGCTGTCGGCAGAGAGCACCTTATAGCACACGAAGGTGCGGCGCGGCTTGCCCGCGCTATTCGGCTCGAAGCGCATCTGCCAATAGTCATCGTTCGCGCCCAGGAAGGCCATGCTCACGCCCCGGTCGCGCGCGGTTTCGACGCCGTCGCGCATGGCACGTGACCAATATTCGTCATGCCCCAGATCCACGAAGATGCGATGCTGCGAGAGCGTCTCGGGGTGGGCATCGAGGTCGACATCCGTCGTATAGCTGGCATCGAGGCCGTTGCGTTCCAGCCAACGGATGCTGAGGACGTCCCACGACAGCAACTCCGCCGCCCCCGCGCCCCGGTCATAGGGGCGGTCGAACGAGATCTTGACCGCCTTGTCAGCAAATTTCACCTTGTCGACATGGCCATAGACGCTGTAGTCGCCCCACAAGTTATACGCCTGATAGGTATTGACCGGCACGTTGACCAGCGCGGCGGCGTGGGGCGTGGCCTCGCGGACGACCAGGGGAATATAAGATTCCCCCCCCGTCGTCGTGACCAGCTTGATCAGGTAGACGCCACTGGGCCAATCCGCCCCGATGGCGAGATCGGTGGATTTCGCCCAGTGGGGTTCGAGCAGATGCGTCGCGGGGTCGCTGCGGCAGGTGGGACACGCGACGAGGCCCGTTTTCATCATCCAATAGCCCTGCGCGCGGCCATGTAGCCCGCTCTGTACGGCGTACAAACGGGCACCGTTGCCGTCGTACCACCCCAGGCGATAGGCAAAGAGCGCGTAATCGACCGGCTGCATGGTGCTGATGTAGAGCGGTACCACGTCGCCAGGCAGCGCCGAGGCAGCCCCCGCGTAGCCCTGGATCGCTTGGAAATGGGCACCAGCATCGAGCTGCCAGGCCGTCGTGCCGGGTTTGGCATTTTCGCGGCTGATGGCGGAGTCGCTGCTCAAGGGCGCCGTGATGGGTGTGACATGGTTTTTAGGGGGGGCACTGCTGACGCGCTGCGCGCCAGCGGGCCAAATGACGAGCGTCGATAGCAGCGCCACACCGCCAACCGAGATAAGGGCGATAAATAACAATGCCCATTTCCCCTGACGCCAGAGCAGGCGGGTCCGGGGTGTGGGCATGGAGGGAATCGACGAGGTCAGGGGTGACGTTTCGCCAGTCATAGGTAAGGTGTCTCCTCAACTAACTCGACCGCTCGCACTATAGGGGACACCGGCTGTTTTGTCAATTGCGAATTTCATTCGCTACAATCGAAAGGTGCATGCGCGATGGGTCGGTCGTCATATCCCATCGCCTCAGGCAAGGCGCAACAAAGGAGATCACCCCATGGGACCATCTACGCACACCCCGGCGGGTCCGGGTCAGGAATCTGTCTGGGACTACCCACGCCCGCCGAGGCTTGAGGCGAGCACCAAGCTGATCCAGGTGGTGCTG
>JBBQSR010000432.1:0-3732 GCA_038234855.1 Ktedonobacterales bacterium
CTCGCCAACGGCCAACCGCGCCTGTTGGCGAACGAGGTCGCCAAGCTCGCCACCTATGTGGGCCAGGGTGGCACCATCGACGCGGCGGTGGTGGAATTGCTCGTCCCCGACAGCCGCGAGGCGCGCGTCTTTGACCTGACGGATGCCCTGGCGCGCGGCGAACGTGGCCCCGCGCTGCGGCTGCTGCATGAACTGCTGGGCGACGGCCAGCAACCCCTGATGATCCTGGCGATGATCGCACGGCAGGTGCGCGTGCTAGCCCAGGTGAAGGATCTCGCCGCGCGTGGTGCCCGCCCGCCCGAGATCGCCAGCAAGGTTGGCATGCCCCCCTTCCTGGTCGAAAAGACGCTCAATCAGGCTCGCCGCTTCACCATGCCCCAGATCGACGCCGCCCAACGCGCCTGTCTAGATGTCGATGCCGCCCTCAAACGCAGTCGCATGGCCCCCGACATGGCGCTGGATCTGCTGCTGACCGAGTTTGGCAAGGCGAGCACGGTCGTGTGAGGCCGCCCGCCGTCCCCCGTCGCTTATTCGTCGTCGTCCATCTCGGGGAGGGCCAGGTGTTCGGCGTGGCGCATGGCGCGGCGGCGGGCATCGGCCTCGCCCTGCGCGCGGGCGGTGGCCAGCGGATCGCTCGGCGTGGGGGCTGGTGTGGCGAGGGCTGTCATCCACAGATACCACTCGACCAGGGCACGGCCAGGCGAGCGGTCGGCTTCCTCTTCCAGCGCGGCGATGGCGTCTTCGTACCAGTCGGCGGCGGCACCGTGCTCGGCAAGCTGGACCGTGACGGGGTTGGGGGGCTGGGGGCCGCGCGTGCGGCGGGGTCCGCCCATCTCTTGCTGCATGGCGTCTTGTTGGCGCAGTTGGTCGCGCTCGATCAAGGCCAGCTCGCCCACGACCTCGCGCTCGGTGTCGCGCATGCGGCGCAACCAGGCGAGCGCGGCGCGCACGCGGGCCGTCTCGGGCGCGCCCTGCGGCAGCGGCGGGGCATCGCTGGCCCAGGTCGCTTCGTCCAGCGCGTCCAGGTCGGCGAGCGTCGCGGCATCCGCCTCGTCATCGCCGGTCGTGGGGGGCAGTTGATCGCGGGCGGGAATCCATTCGAGGCGACCGCCATCCGACACCCAGCGACCGCCACGGGCGGAGTTGTGGCCGTTCGCGCCTTCACCATCCATCGTTGACCCCTCCGTGCATATGGGCTAGGCGGCCTCGTCATCATAGAGGTCAGCGAGTTTTTGGGCTTGATCCGAGGTGATGAGGGCATCGACCAGGGGATCGAGTTCGCCCGCCAGCACACCGGGCAGGTTGTGGAGCGAGACGTTGATGCGATGGTCCGTCACGCGATCCTGCGGAAAGTTGTAGGTGCGAATCTTTTCGCTGCGGTCGCCGGACTGCACCTGCGAGCGGCGCGCGGCACCCTGCGTCTGCATACGGTGCTGCTGCTCTAGATCCCACAGGCGGGCGCGCAGCACGCCCATGGCGCGGGCGGTGTTTTGGATCTTTGACCGCTCGTCCTGGCAGGTGACGACGGTGCCGGTCGGCAGATGGGTGATGCGCACGGCGGAGTCCGTTGTGTTGACGCCCTGGCCGCCATGCCCCTTCGAGCGATACACATCGATGCGGATATCTTTTTCTTCGATATGGATCTCGATGTCTTCGGCCTCGGGCAGCACGATCACCTTCACGGTGGAGGTGTGGATGCGCCCGCTGGACTCGGTGGCGGGGACACGCTGCACGCGATGGGTGCCGCCCTCGTACTTCAGCCGGGCATAGGCCCCGCGCCCGCGCACCTGCATCACGACCTCTTTATAGCCACCGATGCCGCTCTCGTTGGAGTCCAGCACCTCGGCGGACCAGCGGTGCCGGTCGGCGAAGCGCAGGTACATGCGGAAGAGTTCGGCGGCGAAAAGGCCCGCCTCGTCACCGCCCGCGCCCGCCTGGATGGTGACGATGGCGTCGCGGTCATCCATGATGTCCTTGGGCAGCAGGGCGAGCTTCAATTCGGTTTCTAGGGCTTCGGAGTGGGTTCGCAGTGCGTCGAGTTCCTCGCGGGCCAGCGCGCGCATGGCCTCGTCGGATTCACCCAGCAGCGCCTCGGCACCCTGGCGGTCGGCGTCGACCACTTGCCATTCGCGGTAGATGCGCACGATGTCGCTGACGCTGGCAAGCTCGCGGCCATACTTTTCGAGCAGCGAGGTATCATTCAGCGTTTCGGGCTGCGCCATCAGATGATTCAGTTCTTCGTAGCGCCGCTCGATCGTTTGCAACTTGGCGATGAGGGTCTGTTCCACCGTGTCCTCCGGGGGGTGTTGATTCGGGCATGCATGCAGATCTGGCGTCATTATACCACAAGCCGGGGGATCGGTTGGGGATGTGGCGGCATGGGTAGGGGGACGCGGCACGAAGGGGACGCCGCCACGGCAGGAGACGAAAGGAGTTTTCCTCCTTCGCATCCTGCTGTGGCGGCGTCGCGTCTCGCCCTTCGGTGAGCCAGCGGGTCAACCCGCGCATGTTGCGCTAATGCAGGAAGTCCATAAGGGTGGGCTGGATGCTCTTGGCATCGACGCCGAGGGCGGCCTGGTAGACCATCGTGGCGGTGGCGAGTTGGGTGGTCAGCGCGGCGATATCGGCATCCAACGTGTGCGAGAGGGCCGTTCGCATCTGCGCGTTCAGGCTCTGCATTTGGGTCATGTTGGCCTGGGCGGCGTTGCTCTTGGCCCCGAATTGCGCTTGCTGCCCAGCGAGGTTGGCGATGACGGCATCGAGCGCGGCGACATCGGCGTTGAGGCCCGTGGTGGGCGGCGTGAAGGTGTGGGTGTCGCCGTTCGCCACGACCTGCCCGGCATTTTGTGTCGCCTGTGTCCAGGTGAGTTGGATGTTGTTGCTGCCCGCGAAGGTCGTCGTCATGCCCGCAGCCAGGGCTTGCGTCCCCGCGATGCCCGCGCCCGACAGCCCCGCCGTCGCGGTGAAGGCGAATTGGTCGCCCGCCACCGCCGTCGCGCTGGTGAAGCCGACCACCAGCCCCGCCGCCAGGGTGAAGGTCGCAGGCACACCCACGCCGACGACGGGCGCGCTCCACGTCTGCCCGTTGTTGGTGGAATAGGTGACGCTCGTGGCCGCGCCCGCCGAGACGGCGGAGGCGCGCACCAGATAGTTCGTCGTGAGGCCAGCATAGGCGGCACCGTTGTAGCCCAGCGTCTCGGCGGCGGGCTGCGTCTCCTTGGCGGTGACGGTGGGGCCAAAGGTCACCCCGCCATCCGTCGAGAGCTGGATGCCCACCACGTTGTCGTTGCCGTCCTGCTGCACAGCTTTGGCAACGATGACGGGGTTGGTCGGCAGATTTGGCGAACTGGTGAGGGTGACGGCCTCGTTGCCGATGTTTTTCGACGCCGTGATGGGGAAGTTCGCGCTGAGGCCAGGTCCCGTGGGCGCGAAGATGAATTGGTCGCCCACCGCTGGCGGCAGATAGCCATTCGTGAAGGTGGCGGTCATACCGCTGCCCAGGTTGAAGGTCGGCGGTGTGCCCGCGCCCGCCACGGGTCCGGTCCAGGTCACGCCGCCATTCGTGGAATATTGCACGCTGGCGATGCTGCCATTCGCGGCCAGGCTGGCGACCTGCACGGTGTAGTTCGCCGCGCCGCCGGTGTAGCTGCCCGTCAAGGCCAGCGTCTCGTTGCCAACGTTGGGCGCGGCGTCGAGCGTAGCGGTGCTGGTCAGGTGCTGCATCAGGTTGTG
>JBBQSR010000433.1:0-3724 GCA_038234855.1 Ktedonobacterales bacterium
CGGCTCCCCCGTCGCGGTCATCGCGGGGGGTGGGCAACTGGCCTTCACCGCGCCAGCGCCGGGGCAGATGCCAGCCGCCCCAGTGGCGCTACCAGCCGGGGCGACGGCCACGGGCGTGGCGGTGCTGGCCCCCCAGACCGATGGGCAACTGGCGCGACTGGGCGCGGCATACATCTTGGTGGCGGCGCAGGGCGGCACGGATGGCTCACAACTGCTCATCTATAAAGCGCGGCCCGATACCTGCGGTCTGGGGACCGTGCCCAACTGTGCCCGCTTCCCCAGCACGCCCACGCTATCGACGACGCTGCCACTCCCCGCGACGGGCACGGGAGCCATCGCCGCCGCGCTCAGCGACGATGCCCGCCACGCCTTCGCCCTGGTCGCCCACCCCGCCGACAATGCCCTGAGCGCCATCGATCTCACACCTTGGCTGACCAATACCGGCAAACCGCCCGTCATCGCCGCACGCATCACCGTCACAGCACCGACGGGCGCGCTGATCCTTCGCCATGACGCCACAGCGGCCTATGCAGGGACGAGCGCCGGGCAACTGGTCAACATCGACACGACGAATTGGCTGACGAACGGCGTGCCCACGACCGCGCCTAATGTCGCTATGGTCGTGGTAGGGGTCGCCAGCGCGTCGGTGGTATCCCTCGCGCTGGCGGGCGATGACGCGCGCCTCTACGCCGCGCTGGCCCTGCCTGGCAAGGACGGTCAATTAGTCACGCTCGATGTCGGCGGCTTCGCCCAGCCCGTCGCGCCGCACGTGGTCAGCACCACGCCCATCGAGGCCCAGCCGCGCGCCCTCGCCCTGGTCGGCGCGGACGCCCGGCTGCTGTTGCTCGCCGCCCCCGCTGGTCCGACGCGCCCTGGCATCCTGCGCGCCTGGGTGACGCACGATCCGGCGAATCCCGCGCAGTGGCTCGCCATGCCGCTGAACCTCGGTACCGTGCCGACGTTGGCCGACCCGGTGGGCATTGTTGGATAATCGTGTCACGCCGCTTCCATTTTATAGATGAAAAAGGGTCATTTGATTTATGCCCAAATCTCGCAACTCAGCCAGCCACATTCCCAGTCGATGACGCCGCCACTCGTCAAGAAACGATCAATCTGGTGACGCTGGCGACGACGCCACTGCCGATGGGAATAGGCTCGTTGCCACTTGCGATATGCTGGTGTCGGCGTCGCAAGATGGCGACAAACCAAACAGTGA
Organism: Ktedonobacterales bacterium; assembly: GCA_038234855.1. Lineage (GTDB taxonomy): Bacteria > Chloroflexota > Ktedonobacteria > Ktedonobacterales > JACDGC01 > JACDGC01. The sequence goes on from JBBQSR010000433.1 coordinate 1,217, forward strand.
CAAGATTTGTACGGGGTGAATTTTTGCATGGTTTGCTCCTTCGCGGTCAGTTGACCGTTAAGGAGGATGTTGCCCTTGCATTGCTTTCCCTTTTCTACCACTGCATCTTTCCGCACGTTACAGCAACTTTCAAGAAGGTGGGGATGCGAGGCGGTAGCCCGCGTGAGCAAACCAGCCACGGGCATCGGTGGGAGTCACTGCTGCGGTGGCAACCGCCAGCGCATCGAGCAGCGCCGAGCGCGTGCGGCCTTTGAGGTGGCGTAAAATGGCTTTGACTTTGGAGAATACTTGTTCGATGGGATTGAGATCGGGGGAATACGCGGGCAAGAACTGGAGCGTACATCCCGCCGCCTCACTCGCGGCACGAGCGGTCAGGGATTTGTGGACGCTGAGGTTGTCGAGGACGACGATTTGCCCTGGGTGCAGGGTTGGGACCAAGACCTGCGTGATGTAGATGTCAAAGGCCTGCCGATCCATCGCCCCTTCCAACGTCCACGGCGCTTGCAAGCCATGCCAGGTCAAAGCCGCGATGAAGGTCGTGTTCTTGCCGCGCCGACGGGGCACCACTTCCGTCGCCCGCTGGTTATGCGGTGCCCAGCCATACCGACGCGTCAGATTGGTTTGGGTGCCACTTTCATCAAGAAACACGAATTGGTCAGCAGCCTGTTGGGCGACGGTTGCCCGATATGCGGCGCGCGCCGTCTCATCCCGCTCCGTTGCTGTGATGCTTTTTTTTATGCGTCCACCCCAAGCGATGCATCGCCCGCCACATCGTTGCTTCACTCACCTGTTGGCCGCTCACTTCAACCCACCATGCGCAGTTCTCCAATACGGTCGCATCCGATTCTGTCGTGATGCGTTGCAGGAGGAGGGCTTCTTCCATCGCCCCGATACGGCGCGGCATCCCCGGAATCGGACGCGGCGTTAGCGTTCCCGTTTCCTGTTGCCGTACCACCAGTCGTTTCACCGTTTTCACGTTGACGGCAAAGCGTCGTGCGGCTGTTTGCATGGGCTGACCTGTGGCCACCGCAGCGACAATCCGTTCTCGGAGGTCTTGTGAATACGCTCGCATGCCCCCTCTCCCGCATTTCTTATGCCTGCCCGATCTTCTTGCAACTTGCTTTATGCCGCCACGAACACCCGCGCATCGGGTAAGGGCTGCCCGTCACTTAGGGCAAAGGCGACGTAATTTTCTAGGGCGTTCTTGCCTCGCGCCAGCGCCTCCTCATAGTCCGCGCCATCCGCGATGGGCATGACATAGCGATCAGCCCACTCCGGCAAGATCACAACGTATGCTTGGTCGGCATCACTCCACTCGATGACGATGGAATAACGTGGAGTGGTTGTCATGGCTGATTGCCTCCCTGTTGTGCTTGCGCGGCTGCTAAATCGCGCAACGCTTTTTGAGGTTACGTTCATCATAATCTTTGGCGTCTTTTCCGTCTACCCCATCTACTGCGTAGTGTTCGGGTAACAAAGGATGGGTGAACAGGGTATGATCTCCTTTCCCTTGACGCTCGGAGAAACCGGCAGAACGATAATCTTTACGAATATCACGTTTTCTCCTCGGCATAAAGAAGCATTCTTTCATCGTCACACCTTCAGCGCGGGGTCTTTGGGCAACAGCCCCAGCGCCTCGGCATCCTCGATCTGGTATTTATAGCCTTGCTCGGTGAGGAAGAGTTGGCGATTGGCGGCGAAGTCTTGGTCGCGGGTGTCGCGGGTGACGACGGTGTAAAAATAGGCGATGCTGCCATCGCTCTTGGGGCGCAGCAGACGGCCCAGCCGTTGCGCCTCCTCTTGCCGCGAACCAAAGGTGCCAGAGACCTGGATGGCGACATTCGCGTCGGGCAGATCGATGGCGAAGTTCGCCACCTTGCTCACTACCAAGCGCTTGATGATCCCCTTACGGAAGTCGTCATACAGCTTCTGGCGCTGGGCATTCGAGGTGCGTCCGGTGAGAACGGGGGTGTCGAGCAACTCTGAGAGGGCTTTGAGTTGGTCGATGTATTGGCCGATGATGAGGATCTGGTCGTTGGCATGGCGCTCGATCAGCGACCGCACGATGTCGATCTTGCGCGGATTTTCCGCCGCCGCGCGATACTTCTCGCGGTCCTCGGTCAGGGCGTAGGCCATCCGGTCGTCTTCATTGAGGCTCAGGCGAATCTCGTGGCACTCGGCGGTGGCGATCCACCCTTGCTTTTCTAGTTCGCGCCAGGGCACATCGAACTTTTTGGGGCCGATCAGGCCAAAGACATCGGTCTCGCGCCCATCCTCACGTACCAGCGTCGCCGTCAGCCCCAGCCGTCGCCGCGCCTGAATCTCTGCCGTCACGCGAAAGATCGGCGCGGGCAGCAGATGCACCTCATCATAGATGATCAGCCCCCAGTCGTGCGCGGTCATCAGACCGAAGTGGGGGAACTCACTGGTATCCGATGGGCGATAGGTCAGCATCTGGTAAGTCGAGACGGTAACAGGGCGAATGTCCTTGCGCTCGCCGGTATATTC
>JBBQSR010000434.1:0-3693 GCA_038234855.1 Ktedonobacterales bacterium
AGGGTCTGGGCAGCGCGGGGCTGCGGATGCTGGCCGCCGCGCGTGATGCCACCGGCCTTCCCGTCGTCACCGAGGTCATGGAGCCGGGCATGGTCGACGCCGTCGCCGAGGCGGCGGATATGTTGCAGATCGGCGCGCGTAACATGCAAAACTTCGCCCTGCTGGTGAAGGCGGGGCAGTCAGGCAAGCCCATCTTGCTCAAACGCGGCCCCTCCTCTACCATCGAGGAATGGTTGCTGGCGGCGGAATACATCGTCGCCACCGGCAACCCCAACGTGGTGCTGTGCGAGCGCGGCATCCGCAGCTTTGACCCCGCCACGCGCAATGTCTTCGATGTCGCGGCGATCCCGTTGGCGCACACGCTGACGCACCTGCCCGTGGTAGCGGACCCCAGCCACGGCACCGGCAGCCGCGAATTGGTCGCCCCGATGGCGCTCGCCTCGGTGGCGGCTGGCGCGGATGGCCTCATCATCGAGATGCACCCCCACCCCGATCAGTCCCTCAGCGACGCGGCCCAGACCGTCTCGCCCGCCACCCTGCACGCCATCATCACCGCCAGCCATGCGATCCGTGCGACCCTGAACCCCGCCACCACCGCGCCGCCGCCAACGGTGCTGCCCGATGCCCTGCCACGCGCGACGCCACGCCACCAAGAAGCCAGCACGACGCGCTAACCGAGCGTTCGTCCGCGCATCAGCGGGCAGCGTCACACCAGGCACGCCAGCGGGCGCTGACCTGATCTGTGGAAAGAACGAGGACCGGCCCCATGGACAAACGAACATCAGCCACCCTCCCCCCGGCGGGCGATAGCCTCACGCATGATGTGGCGGCCCAGCAACGCTGGACCTTCGATGCCAGCGTCGCCGCGTGCTATGACGACATGCTCGACCGCTCCATCCCCCAATACGCGGTGATGCGCGAGGCCGTCACCACGTTCGCCGTGCACTTCGCGCAGCCCCACACCACGGTGCTGGATCTCGGGTGCGCGCAGGGTGGGGCGCTCGCGCCGATCATGGCGCGCCTGGGCGACACCGTCGCGTACCACGGCGTCGACACCAGCGAACCGATGCTCAGCGATGCCCGCCAGCGATTCGCGGCACCCATCTCGCGGGGCGTTTGCGCCTTCGAGCAGGGCGACCTGCGGGCGACCTATCCGGCGGTGGAGGCCAGTGTGACGCTGGCGATTTTGACGCTGCAATTCATCCCGCCCGAGCATCGGCAGCGGCTGGTGCAGCGGATGTACGACCACACGCGCCCCGGTGGCATCTGCATAGTCGTGGAAAAGATCTTGGGCGGTTCCGCCGCCATCGATGACCTGATGGTGGATACGTACCACGGCCTGAAAGCCGCCAACGGGTACAGCGCCGAACAGATCGCGCACAAACGTGCCGCGCTCGAGGGCGTGCTGATGCCCCTGACCGCGCAGTGGAACGAAGACCTCTTACGCATGGCGGGCTTTCGCCAGATCGATTGCTTTTGGCGCTGGATGAATTTCACAGGATGGGTGGCGATCAAAGATGCATAAGGTGACAGAACCAGCGGTGGTGCCCCAGGGCGGATCGCGCGACGCGGCGGCCTGGCCACACCCCACGTTTTTCCACGCGCTGCGCGGCGCGACGGTCGTGTCGGCCAACACGGTCGAGGCGATTCACGCGGCGACCAAAGAGGTGCTGACGGCGATGGTGACGCACAACGACATCCCCGTGGAGTCGATCGCCAGCATCTTTTTCACCGTCACGCCCGACCTCGACGCGGCATTTCCGGCGAAGGCGGCGCGACAACTGGGCTGGCGCTATATCGCGCTGATGTGCGCCACCGAGATCCCTGTCCCCGGCGCGCTCGGCTCGTGCCTGCGCGTCTTGATCCATTTCAACGCGACCCGCCCACGCGAAGCCTATCAGCCCATCTACCTGAATGGTGCCGATCAGCTCTTGGCCGACGACCCCCCAGAACGGTGAACGGCTGGCCCCGTCGCGCTAGCCCAGGCGTGCCAGCACGGCATCGGTCATGGCGTCGGTCGTGACCAGGGTGCTCGTGGGGGTGGCGATGTCGGGCGTGCGCGTGCCAGCCGTGACGGTGGCGGCGACGGCGGCCTCGATGGCGGCGGCTTCGTCGGGCAGCCCCAGCGACAGCCGCAGCAGCAGCGCCGCGCTGAGGATCGCCGCTAACGGATTAGCCTTGCCCTGCCCCGCGATATCTGGCGCTGACCCATGGATCGGCTCATACAGGCCAAAGCGGCCATGGGCCGTCGCGCGGGTGCCCAGGCTGGCCGAGGGCAGCATCCCCAGCGACCCCGCCAGCATCGACGCCTCATCGGTGAGGATGTCGCCAAACATATTTTCCGTCACGATCACATCGAAGTCGGCGGGCTGGCGGATCAACGCCATCGCGCAGGAATCGACCAGCATGTGCTGCACGGTGACATCGGGGAAGTCGTGCCCCACGCGCTCGGCCACCTGTCGCCACAGCCGCGAACAACTCAGCACGTTCGCCTTATCCACCGATGTCACCTTGCCGCGTCGCTGGCGGGCGAGCGTGCAGGCATAGCGCACCACACGCTCGATCTCGGCCTCGGTGTAGACCATCGTATCGACCGCGACCCGACCCTCCGCCTCATCGCGGATCTCACTGGGTCGCCCGAAGTACAGTCCGCCCGTCAGTTCGCGCACCACCACCAGATCGACCCCCTGCAACCGCTCTGGCTTGAAGGCGGTCGCGTCGCTCAGCGCGGGCAGCGTGGCGACGGGGCGCAGATTCACGAAAAGGTCCAGCCCTTTGCGCAAGCCCAAGATGGCGTCTTCGGGTTTCGCGCCGCTGCTCAGTTGCGCCGTCGCCCCGCCCACCGCGCCAAAGAGGATGGCGTCGCTCTGCCCGCACAGGGCCAGGGTCTCGTCGCTGAGCGCGGTCCCCTCGTGGTCGATCGCCGCCTGCCCCACCAGGGCCTCGTGGAAGTCGAAGGTATGCCCAACGCGCGACCCGACCGCGCGCAAGACGCGCACCGCCGCCTGGGTCACTTCCGGCCCGATGCCGTCGCCGCCCAGGACGGCCAGGTGAAATTGCGTCATCAGTGTCCCCTTCTGTGGATTGATGGCACTATACAAAGCGCATCCTCACCGTGTCAACTGTGGGGAAGCTGAGACCGCCAAAAATTAGCAACTTGCGAGCATGCGGCCATGCTCACCAGCCCATGCCGCGCCTTGGTCGCGCGGGCAGCGCGCGGCGGTGGCATGGCGGGGTCACTTGACAGATCGCGTTTGGTCAGGTATCATAGTCATCAATAACAACAAGCATTGAGTGCTGCACAAACACTGTGCCCTCATGCTGGAGGCAACCGATGCAGCGTGGTGTGACCGCGACGACCCCAACCGCAATGGCTGCGGTGTCGGGTGTTGCTGTCTCCACGTCTTCCTATGGTGTCGTCTCCGCCCCCACGCTCGTTGTTGCCCCCCTCTATACCACCCTCGTCGCCCTCCTTGTTAGCGTTAGCCTTCTTATTACGCTAACTTGCCTCGTTGTGCTTCACACCCACGCATAACGAGGATACATCCCAAGCGGGTACCCCCAAAGCCCGGCTGAGTTGTAAGAGCGATGTGGCACCTTTTCGCCAATGACGGAATAGCTGAAAGCGTGTCTGCCAATGCTGGCACCGACGCGATGGTACTCACCCCCCGGCGATCTTCAGCAGCACCAGTC
>JBBQSR010000435.1:0-3690 GCA_038234855.1 Ktedonobacterales bacterium
GATGACGCGTTCCATCGCGTCTGGGCGGGCGATGGCCCATTCCAGCGCCTGCAAGCCACCGATGGACCCGCCCGCCACCGCCGCCAGCCGGGTGATGCCCAGCGTCGCCAGCAGCGCAGCCTGTGCCCGCACCATGTCGCCAATCGTCACCTGGGGGAACCGCAGCCGATAGGGCTGCCCATCCGCCGGGTGCGCGCTCGTGGGGCCGCTGCTGCCATAGCAGCTCCCCAGCACATTGGCGCAGATGATGAAGTGCCGCTCCGTGTCAAAGACGCGGCCCGCCCCGATGAGCGGATTCCACCAGCCCGCGCGGGGGTCCTGCGGCGCGGCCAAGTCGGCGGCGTGGGCGTCGCCCGTCAGCGCGTGGCAGACCAGCACGGCGTTGTCACCCGCCGGGGCGAGCGTCCCCCAGGTTTCATACGCGACCGTGAGGGGGGCGAGCGTGTCGCCGCCCTCCAAGGCGAACTGAGGGATGATGATGCTCTGCGGCCCAGACCACCCCGCGACGGCGGTCGTCGTGGGGGCGGCGTGGGCACGCGCCGACGGAGGAAGCATGCAGGCACTCCAATTCTGGGCACAAAAAAACTCTCACCCGGCGCAGGGGCGAGAGGAAACGCATTCGCGGTACCACCCTGGTTCGCTGCACGCCTCGCGGCATGCGGCCTCGGCGACATACGGTGCGCGTATGTCTGGGCGTGACTAACGGTGCCCAACCGGCGGCAGCTACCGATGGCACGGGCCATTTTCACTGTGCGACTGTGAGGGGCATCTTCCGCGTGGGGCGCAACACCGAATTCTCAACAGCTACGGCTCTCTGTTGGTGTACCCTGGCGCGTACTCGTCCTCATATGTCGGTTATGGCGGCGTCCCGGTGACGCCGCGTTTGTAAGGGATGAACTGGCCAACAAAAAATCCCTCGACCAGATGGTGAGGGAGGGCGCGGCTACACCTTGGGTGCAACGTTGCTGGAACCCTCATCTTGCGAAATGCTGAACATTTCACCGGAGTTTGCACCGTTCCCGCGCCATTGCGGGTGGTTGCCAGGCGTCAACGGGCCGTTGTCCCTCAGCCACTCTTGATGAGTCATGGGTCTTTTTTGTTGTCGGCGGTTACTAAAAGTAAGTATAGCGAACGATCCCATAATTTGTCAAGAGGGGAAACGGCCAATGTTGGCCAAACCGCCGACTTTCGGGGCACGCGAGCGTGGTCAAGGCTGTTTTTTGCCCGCGCCGTCATGATAGAATATCCGATATGGGCAATCCCGATGCCGCCCATGGCGCGACCGGCGGCGGGCGTTTGACGCACCGCAGCGCGTGACAGCGGAGGATAGCATGGCGACAGTGATGCACGCGCACGCGACCACGGACCCCGTCGCGGAGGTGCTGGAAGGCTTCGGCGAGCGGCGGGCGGCGTATGACGATCTGTTCTTCAAATTCAACGTCCCCGAGATCGGCATCGCGTTGCTGGTGGACGTGATCGTGCAGCGCCGGGGCCGCCGCCGCATGGTGGAGGTCCGCGCCGTCCTCTACACCCCGCAGGGCGCGACCGTAGCGGCGGAGCACTACCCCGCCTCGACCCTGCGCCGCGACGGTGATGGGGCCATCTCGGTGGGCAACACGTGGGTCAGCGCGAGCGGTTCGCGCGGGTCCGTGGGCACGCTGAACTGGGATCTCGTCTTCGGTTCGAGTGGTCCGGTGCTGGACCCCCAGGTGGCGGGGGCCATCCGCCCCTTCGATCTGCGGCTGCGCAGCGTGCCAGACGTGCTGATGAGCGGCAGCGTCGGCCACGCGGGTCACGGCTACACCTTCTCGCACGAGCCGGGGACGGTGGGCGTCTCATTCGGGCGACGGCTGCCGGACCACTGGTACTGGGTGTCAGCCAATGCCTTTCGCGAGCCGGGCGTCGCCTTTGAGTGCATGCTGATGGAGTCTCGCATCTTTGGGCTGCCCTTCTGGCGCGTGAAGGTGGGCTATGTGCACCTTCGCACGCCCAGCACCAGCATGACGCTGCTGCATCCGTTGACGGGGCAGGTGCGGCTCCAGGGCGACCGCACGGCCTTCACCGTGACGGCACGGCATCGTCACGACCTCATCACCGTGCACTGCGTCGCCCCCGAGACGCGCTATCACCACCTGGGCGACCGCGTCTACACGACGCTGCTCGGCACCTGCGAGATCGCGGGCATCTCGCTGGCCGAGGGTACGGCGGGCCTGGCCGAGCGCACCCCCCAGCGTTCTTCGCTCAAGCTGGGGTGAGGCGGAAATAAAGAAGGCGGGGCGTCTGCGATGGTGCAGACGCCCCGCTTTGCTCGTTGCTTCGTGCTAGGCACCGACGATAGTGCCGCCATCGTTGGTGAAGAACGGCGCGACGAAGAACACACCGCCATCGAGCCGGTTGGAATAGTTGAAGTAATAGTTGCTGGCTTGGGTGGGGTCGTCCCAGATCGGCACATACCAGTAGCCGGGGGGCAACAGCACCGAAAACTTCCCGCCATTCCCGATGGTGCTCAGCACCTTGATGACGCTCTCATCGGTTTGGGCGGTCGTCAGGAAGGCCGATGCGGCGGATTTGCTGGTGAAGCCGATGAAGAAGACTTGCTCGCCGCTGACATCACTGCCGGCTTGCTTTCGGATGACACCCGTCGTGGGGGCCGATATCTCGGTCGCTTCGATGGCGGTCAGGGTCTGTGGCTGCTGCACATAGGCCGTGTAGGCGAGGAACGCGGTGGCCTGTTGGTCGCCCGCATTCGCGGCGGCGAACGCGCCTTTCAGCGGATTGGTCTGGTTGGCGAGGATGCGCGTGGCCGACTTGCCGCCATCTGCCTGACCGTACCGGCTGGCCGCGAGTTGCAGTTTCGCGGTGGCGTCGGTCATATCGTGCTGGCCTACCAGCGTGCGTGCCCAGTCGATCAAGGCAGTGCTGCCACCCTGCTCAACCAGGGTTCGGCAATCTTTGTCGCAGATGGCGGAGGTGTCCTGGGCATGGTAGACGGCCTCAGCATCGCCATAGTGCCCAGCAGCGATGAGCCGCTGACCCAGATCGTCCGTTGTCGCCAGTAACTTGCCGCGCCAGACACTCGCCAGACTGTTGCCGGGATCTTCGCTGAGTGCGGTGCGCAGGTGCGCGATCTGCGTGGCGAGGTCCCCGGCGCTGCCCGCGTCCGCCGCCCATGCGGCGTCGATGCGGGCCAGGTCGCTGCCCGATGCCCCAGCGTTTTGCTCGAAGCGATGGGCCAGGGCGAGCGAATTGTTGGCTTCGTAGGCGACGCCCTGGGCCAGGCTCAGCGCGCGCAGTTGGCTAAAGGCCGTGACGACCACCAGCAGGGCGACGGCCACGCCGACCCCATGCGCGGCGTTCAGCCGCTGGCGGGTGAGCGCGCGGACGGCCAGCACGACCAGCGCCACGCCCAGCAGCGCCGCCACGATGAGCGCCACCAGGTAGGGCAGCGTCCAATCCGTCGGGGGCGCGAAGGCGGGCCAGATCGTCTCGAAGATGATCGCGATGGGGGCGATGAGCGCCGCCAGGGCGAGGTCGAGCCAGGGATACTGGGGCAGTGGCTTCGTTCGCTCTGCAGTCAGCACCGCTGGGGTCGCGGCCTGGTTGGGGGCATAGGGCGCGGCGGGCTGCCACGCCTGGGGTGGTGCGCCATAGGGCGCGGAGTTGCCGGGGGTCGCTGGCGGGCCATATGGC
>JBBQSR010000436.1:0-3686 GCA_038234855.1 Ktedonobacterales bacterium
CCACGCCGGGTAACCGGTGCAGCGTAGCGGCACTAACGTCCGAACGGCTTCACTTCCCCTTTACCGGGGGCCGGGCGATCGGCAAAATCAATCGCTGTCCCCTCTTCGTCTCTTTCTCTTCCTCAGTGCCTCGATTGTTTCCCCTATCCTTGCGATAGGGGCATTCGTCTTTGATTGTGACACATTACAAGAAATCTTTGTAAAATTCGTTGCTGATAGTTGCTGTTTTTGCTCCCCTGTATGGTATAATGAGTGATACGGGGATTCTTCGACCATCTCAAGCATAGCGGATGTTTTGGCACTGTTTGTGCAGAGTCATAGCTGCTATCGCTCCACTTACCTCCCCCACACGAGCAAGCATCGATCGTCTGCTCATCGCAGTCGTCGCCGAGTTGCTTGACGTGGGTACACTGGTAGGGTGAGATGGCGACGTCTGGCTCGCATGCGTGACGGAACGGAAGGCGTGTTCGTTATCATTCTTGCGGCACGTGCCGCGCTAGCCCTTTTTTCCTTTCGTCATGAGGTCAGGCGCTCCCAATGCTGAAACGTCTGGGGGCGGTCGCCTTGCCTCGGCATAACGAAACAGCAACACGGCGACGTGTACACTAGGTAGTAGACGATTGTGACCCAGGCGCGCTGGTGCGAACTGGTGCCCCCGTTGGTCCATCATTAACGCCTGGGGCCTCCCGTGTTGGTAGTAGGTCCGGCGAGCGGAAGATAACGACCATGCCACGTAAAAAGAAACAGGAGACTATGGACGCAACGCCGAAGAAGCGGACAACCAAAAAGCAGGTGCCCCCACCCGCCGCTCCGTCGTTGCCAGAACCAGCTCAGACGCGAACCCAGTTCGACCGTCTGCTGGAGCAGGGACGTGAGCGCGGTTGGGTGCGCCGCGACGAGATCGAAGCCGCGTTAAACGGCTCGCGCTCGCGCGGCGCTGGTCAGCGTGCGGCCCGTGGGTCCAGGGCGCAGGCTGATGCCACCTTCGAGATCGCGGAACTCGTTGATTTGAACGAGGCGATCGACCGGCTCCAAGCCGAAGACATCGACGTCATTGATGACGAAGAAGAATTCGACCAGATCCGGGATGACGAGGACCTTGAGGATGAGATCCAGGCCATGGAAACCGATAGCACCTCTCTCGATATGCCGGATGAGGTTGATCTGGGCCTTGACCGATTGCAGCGCAGCCACGATGCCTCTCACGCCGCCGAAGCGCGCGGCGAGGGTGAGATCGATGCGATTACCGCATATCTGCGCGAGATCGGGCGCGTGCCCATGCTCAGCCACACCCAGGAAATAGAACTGGCCAAGCGCATTGAGCGCGGCGATAAAGAAGCCGTGCAACAATTCGTCTTGGCGAACCTGCGCCTGGTCGTGAGCATCGCCAAGCGGTATGTTGGTCGTGGGTTGACCCTGCTGGACCTGATCCAAGAGGGCAACATCGGCCTCATGCGTGCCGTGCAGCGGTACGACTGGCGGCGTGGCCACCGCTTCAGCACCCACGCGACCTGGTGGATTCGCCAGGCCATCAGCCGTGCCGTCGCTGACAAGGGGCGGGCCATCCGTCTGCCGGTCTACGTCAACACGGCGCTGAACCGTGTGCGCCGCGAGCGCCAGCGCCTCGTCCAAGAGCTTGGTCGTGAACCGACCGAGGACGAGTTGGCCGGAGCCGTCGGCATCGAGGTGCATCGTCTGCACGAACTCGAATCCGCCCCTGGCGCGCCCATCTCGCTGGAATCGCCGGTTGGCGAGGATGAGGAGCAAGAGCTTGGCGATGTGCTGGCCGATGAAGCGAGCACGTCCCCCGAGGAGGCCGCCACCGCGCACACGCTGACCCAAGAGGTCCGTGATGTGCTGGCCGACGTGCTGACCCCGCGCGAGCAACTGGTGCTGGAGCTGCGCTTCGGCCTGGGCAGCGGGCACACCTATCCGCTCGAACAGGTGGGCCGCCAACTGGGCATCACCCGCGAACGGGTCCGCCAGATCGAGGCGGGCGCGCTGGCGAAGCTGCGCCAGCCCAAGGTGCTGGAGCGCCTACGCGGCTAGTCGAGAGGAATGCTACGAAAGCGGGCCTACCCATTGGGGTGGCCCGCTTCGTTTTGGGGAGAGCGTCACATGACCATCACACTCCGTTTACCCATCGATGCCATCATCTGCGATATGGACGGCCTGCTGGTCGATAGCGAGGGCCTCTCGGTCGAGGCGTGGCGCACGACCTTGGCCGACCTTGGCGTCGCCCTCACCGCCGCCGACTTCGATGATATGTTTGGCCTGCGCATCGACGAAGACGCTGAATTGATCATCAATCGTTATCATCTCTCGGCCACCGTCGCGGAGTTAGTCGCGACCAAGAGTGCCCGTATGCTGGCGATGGTGGCGACCCATCTCGCCCCCATGCCCGGTGCCCGTGAAGTGGTGGAGTGGTTGGTGACGGCGGGGGTGCCGCACGCGCTGGCGACCTCGGGGTTGGGTGATTACGCCGCCGCGTGCCTGACGGCGACGGGGCTGCTGGGGGCCTTCCCCATCCGCGTGTCGGGCGAACAGGTGCCGCATGGCAAGCCCGCGCCGGATATCTTCCTCGAAGCGGCACGCCGCCTGGGCATCGCGCCCGACCGCTGTCTGGTGCTAGAGGACGCCCCCCATGGCGTCGCGGCGGCGAACGCGGCGGGCATGCGTGTCATCGCCGTGCCCAACGCCCTCACCGCGCCGCTGGCCTTTCCCCCCGTGACGGCGCGGATGGCGTCGCTGCATGAGGTGCTGGCCAGTCTACGTTCATGAATTGGGCGTGGCGGTGGCGGCCACAGGCTGCTGACGCGAGGTGATGCGGTCGATGGTCCATGTGCCGTTCACCTGCGTCAGGGTCAGGGTATCGATCTGCACCTGCGAGCTGTTGCCGCTGCGTGACACCCGTACCACGGCGGTCCCGCTGTTGCCGTTCGTGTTGTCTGAATCCACCGTGAAGTTGGCGATGGGGCCGTTGAGCACGTCCAGTTGGTGAAACTGCGCGACGAAGGCGGCCTGGGAGATGCTGGCCCGATACGCGGGGGAAAGCTGGCTGTAGGCTTGTGCCTGATCGCCCGCCCGCAGCGAACTATAGAACGTGTCGATGGTCGTGGTCGCGCCACTCAGCGAATTTTGCACGAAGATGGTGCTGATCACCAACGTCGCCACGACCGCGATGAGCGCCACTAGCCCCGCGCCGCCGACCCCCAGCACGACGATCTGGCGGCGTGTCAGCGCGGGTCGGTCGGCATCACGCGCCATCGCTGCCGTGCGCTGCCAATCGCGGCTGGGTGGCAGATAGCCTGGCGGCAAGGTGCTGTTGGGCGAATAGCCCTCTGGCAGCCGCGACTTGGGGCGATTCGCCAGCAGACTCGCCGAGGGGTCGGCCTCGGAACCGAGGGGGCGTCGAGGGTTTGCCATGCTTGCTACTCCTTTGCGCGAAACAGCGGGCGTTGCGACGGGATGGCGCGCGTCATCTGGGCCGCATAAACCTCATCCGCCTGTAGTATAATGCGCCCAGATGATGGACGCAACGCCATCGCGCGAAAGGGCTATCAGCATGGGGGCGGACGATGCAGCGGCGCGACGCAGCCGCACGGCGCGCGTCAAGGACGCGGCGGAGGTCCTCGGCTTTGACCTAGTGCGTGTGACGACAGCGGACCCCCTGCCCCAGGCGCGAC
>JBBQSR010000437.1:0-3669 GCA_038234855.1 Ktedonobacterales bacterium
ACGATCCCTTTCAGCGCTTAGATTTCGAGCTCGATTGGCAGTTGCCCTTTCATCTGCACGTCACTCCGGTGCTGACGCAAAACAAACGCAACAGCCGAGCGATCTGGGAGGCGATGGCGGCCATCCGCCCTGACCTGCGCCTCTTCGCCTTCGACGGGCCAGTGGGGCACCCCATCACCTATATCGCTCCGTCCCCCGCCGATGCCACGCCAGCGAGCGAGGACGCGACGGGGGAGCAGGTGCGCGCGGTGCTGCGCGACCTCATCACCACCCAGGGGGTGTCGCCAGGCGACATCATGCTCATTACCTGCCGCGCCGACAGCGCCAGCCAGTGGCGCAAATGGCTCACCGCCTGGGGCGACGACGTGCCGCTGCGCCCGCTCACCCAACTGCGCCGGACCAAGGCCGAGGCCCGCCCAAACTTCGTCAAGTTCTCGACCATCCGCGCCAGCAAGGGGCTGGAAAGCGACATCGTCATTCTGGTGGAACTCGACGGCATCGCGCACCCCGAGGGCACGCCGCTCCCCAGGCTGCGGCGACGCGACAAGCTGCTGTACGTCGCCATCTCGCGGACGCGCCACCGCCTCTACGTGGTTGGTCCGCCGACCGCCCTCGCCCCCCTTGCCCCACCCGTCTGAGGAAATTGTTTTATACTGATAAAAACCGAACCAGTGAGGTTCCCATGCTCAGCGCCAAAATTCAGGAGTTGCTCGAACAAATCGAACGGCTTTCGCCCGAGCAACAGGAAAGCATCGCCGAAGCCCTCGCCGTGGAGATCACCGATCTGCAAGCGCCACCCGTGACGCTCGCAGATCTGATCGCCGAACTCGATGAGGACATCGCCCAAGGTGCCATCTATGATCTCGATGAACTTGAGCATCTCTCGTGAAATCGCATATATCACGAGGCTTTGTGAAGCGGTTGAATGCATTACCTGAGCGAGTGCGTCAGCAAGCACAGAGAGCTTATGACCAGTTCAAGCGCGATGTGCACACGCCATCGCTTGACTTCAAGGCGATCACTGGTCGTGATGGCACCACATATTATTCGGTTCGTATTGGCATTCATTACCGGGCATTGGCCGATATGCGTGATGGTGAACTCTACTGGTTTTGGATCGGGACACATGCTGAATATGATAAGTTGCTTGCTTGATGTGGGATTCGTTCTCTTTCCTATGCTCTAGTGGTAGTGGCTGAATCAGCAAAGGAGCGATATTCGCATGTACGCCACCCCTTCACCCTTGCCTCCGCCACCATTGCCCGCGCTCGAAATGCCCGCTGCACCAGGGGCAAGGCCGCTGCGAACGCGCGGGGCTATCTGGACGCTGGCGTTTTTGTCGCCCGTGACGGCGGAGGTGCTGACGGGTTCCACGCCGATCTTGTTGTTTCTCATTCCCTTTGCCATAGGCTATCAGGTGCTGTTCTATGGGTCGGGGGCGTTGCTGATCCGTGAGGTCGCGCGGCGGCGGGGGCTGGGCTGGGGCAACATCGTCATGCTCGGCGCGGCGTACAGCATCCTCGAAGAAGGCTTGGTCAACACCACTTGGTTCAACCCGTACTGGCCAGATGTGCTGACGTACCATCGCTATGGCATGGCGCTTGGCCTCAACTGGGTGTGGGCGCTGGGGCTGATCGCCTTTCACGCCATCATCAGCATCACCATCCCCATCTTCCTGGCGGAGCAATTGTTTCCCCAGCGGGCGGCGCGGCCATGGCTGGGGCGTGGCGGCATCATCGGCTTTGGGGCGGCGCTGACGCTGACCTCGTTGTTGGGCTTTTGGCTCTTTGGCTTCGTGCTGGATCGTGGGCCGGGGTACAGCGCGCCGCCACTCATCCCCTATCTGGGGACGCTGGCGTTGGCGGTGCTGCTGGTCGCGGTGGGGGTGCGGCGCTGGCCCACGAGCACGCGCGTGGTCGCGCCGCGCCAGCCGCCGCGCCTGTGGTGGCTGCGCGTCATCGGGTTCCTCGCCATGGCATTCGAGATCGTGAATGTGGGCATCTTCCAGACCCTCGTGCCCGCGTGGGCTGCCTTCGTGGTCAACGTGCTGGTCTATGGCGGCTTGTTGTTGCTGGTGACGCGCTGGGGGCGCAACCCGCGTTGGGGCGCGCGGCACGCCCTGGCGCTTAGCTATGGCGCGCTGGGCTTATTCATCTTCCTCACCGCACCCATCCTGGAAGTCGTCGGCTCGGTCAATGGCAAGCCGACGCACGGCACAGCGGCGATCGCGCTGGGATACGCGATCATGCTGACGGTGCTGTCGCGACGTGCCAAACGTGGGGCACATTGGTCGCACCCGACGCAGATATGCTAGAGGTGGCGGCGCACTGAGGGCTACCAGATTCGTCGGCATCGGTGGGAATAGCGCAATAGCGAGGTGCCAAAGCCAAGCTATCGCTGAAATCGTGCGAGCGATGGGACACCCGCAGCTAGCGCAAAGGAGACATCTGTTGAAGAACATCGTCCCGAGCTTATGGTTCAATGACGTGGCAGAGGAGGCGGCGCGCTATTATGTCTCGATCTTCCCGCAGTCGGAGATCACCAACATCTCGTATTATGGGGATGCCGGTCAAAAGTCCGCTGGAACGGTGCTAGCCGTGTCGTTTCATCTGGGCGGGCGACCCTTTGTGGCGATCAATGCCGGGCCAGAGTTCCCCTTCACCGAGGCGGTGTCCTTCCAGATCGAGTGCGAATCCCAGGCCGAGGTCGATCACTATTGGGATCTTCTCTTGGTGGGCGGCGAAGAAAGTGTCTGTGGCTGGCTGAAAGATCGCTATGGCCTCTCGTGGCAGGTGACGCCCATCGCCCTCAGCCAGATGATGTCTGATCCCGATTCTACTAAGGTCACGCGCGTCACCGCCGTCATGATGGGCATGAAAAAGCTCGACCTCGCCCAGCTACAGCGCGCCTATGAAGGCGAAGAGCAGGCCGAATAGCAACATGCCCGCCACGCGGCACCGCTACGAAGGCCACACTTGCATACGCAATGCTGTGGCTTTTTCGTTACTTGCTGAAAAATCCGGGGATGAGGTAGCCGACGAGCACCCAAAAGAGGAAGAGGCCGATCCCCAGCACCGCCCAGATCGCGTAATCGAGCCGTCCAACCTGAGGTGGCGCGGGCGGGTCGCGCGGGGCGGGGGTGGCAATGGTGGGCGCAGGCCGCGCGGTGGGCGTGCGCGACGCCAGGGCGGTAGGCGGACGCAGCGTCGACGCGGTGAAGGGCACATTGGGCTGGGTGGGCGGCTCGGGGTCATCGCGCGCCTCAGCGGGGGAGGCGTGGTGCGACGGATTCGTCTCGGCGACATCGGGGCGCGACGATGGCAACGCCCATGGTGGGGTGGCGCGCGGGGGTGGCGCGTCCTCCGCGCCGATGATGGCCCCAAAGGCGTGAACGGCTTCCTCGGCGGAGGTCAGCGCGCGAGGGTGGTCGCTATCGATCAAGCGTTCGATGACGTCGCGCAGGTTCGGTGGCACCTCGCGCCCGGTCATCTCCCAGTCATGTTGGGTGCCGGTGGCGTCGGCGGGGGGCGCGTGGCGACCGGCCAACAGCAGCCACAGCGCCACACCGACCGCCCGCAGGTCGCCCTGTGGCGTCGGCGTGGCGACCTCCCACGGCTCATCGGCGGGCTTCAGCAGTCGGCTGGCGGCGGCGAAATAGGCGGCGTCGGG
>JBBQSR010000438.1:0-3668 GCA_038234855.1 Ktedonobacterales bacterium
TGATGGACAATGTCGCGTCAACGTTTAGCCAAATGCGGTTGACCGAGTTACGGACGGCAGGGTACCGCCCCGTCGCCTGGGCGCATCTGCTGCGGGCATCCTGGTGGCAAGCGCGGCAGACTGCCCATGCCCATCCCCACCTCGTGCGCGATTGGCGACGGCTGGCTGTCGTGCTCGGCCTACTGCCACTCGGTCTGGTAGCGGACGGCTTCCGGCGCGCTAGCGCGGGGGCAACGTTGCGGCGCACCTGGCCGCTGATAGTAGTAACGACAACTCAGTTGGGTGATATCTACGTCCATCTGGGGTTGCATCGCCAAGAGATGGGAAGGATGCACCCGAGCTTGGGACCCGCGATGCTGCTCACGGCCATCCGTGGCTGGGTCGGAGGGTGGCTGCTGACACGCTTCATCCAGCACCAGCCACTCAGCGATGAAGAAATGGCCTTCGCGCTGGCGGCCATCCTTCTGACGGATATCGCGGATGGTCCGCTCGCCCGCCATACCGCCCGCGCTTCCGCCCTGGGCCGTTACCTGGATGGTGAGGCGGATATCGTGGCATGGACGGCGCTGACCCTCACCCAGGCACGCCAGGGACAGGTGCCCTGGTGGTTTGTCGGCGTGTTCGCCCTGCGGTGGGGCATGCCGATGCTCGTCGGCTTTGGCCGCACCTTTGCCCAGGCAGAGCCTGTGGCGGTCGCGCCAACTGGGCTGGGGCGCGCGGCAGGGGCTGCCCAGGTCCTGCTCACCCTGACGGGCCTGCTCGCCGCACGGCATTCGGGCCAGCCACACGCGCAACGATGGCAGCGCGGGCGCGACCGACTGGCGCTGGCGACCGCTGGCCTCTTCGGCGCGGCTACCCTGCTGCATCTGCGTCGCATGCTCCGCCAGTGAGGGGGCACCTGTACTGCCGTTCAGTCGTTCCCTCAGCGCGCTTTGGTGTGGGGGTGACGTCGGCCCCTGCTTTTTGCTAAGGTTGAGGCAACACCCCAAGCGGAATGATAGATGGTCAGCAGGAGCACAGCCCAACATGACGATGGCAAAGCGCACCACAGCACGCGCCCCGGCGCAACTCCCCAAGCCCCTCGGCATCGGCCTGGGGGTCGCTTTCATCTGGGCGCTGGGCGCGCAGATGCTCACTGGCATTGGGTTGGTCATCCTCTTCGGCATCCACGGCTTTTCGGTGCAGCACGCGGAGCGCGGCATGGCCTTTGTGCTGGTGGTGGGGGAATTGGTCGCGCTGGGCCTCTGCGTGGCCCTTGGTGAGGGGTTGCGTTCGGGGCAAAAATGGGCATGGTGGATCATGGTCGTGCTGACGGGCGTGCTCAGCCTAGGCGGCTTGCTCAGCATCCCTGGGACGGTGGATGCACTGCGGCACCATGATGGCTGGGCGCTGTGGTCGCAGATCATCCTGCTGACGCTGCCGCCGTTCATCCTCTATCGGCTGACGCAAACGCCGACGCGCACCTGGTACGATCGCGTCTCTACCGCCGCCGCGCGGGCACGCCATGGTTCCCCGGCCTGGTTCGTCACCATCATTGGCAGCGCCGCCGTGGGGGGCTTCCTTACCGCCCTCTTTCAGCGGTTGAGCTAGGGGCGGCCTCACGCGCGGCGAGGCAAGAAGCGCCGGACGATGCCGCGTGCGCTAGCGAAGGACCGACCAGAGAGATACGCCTCGAAGGCGACCTGCTGCACCCCCGTGGCGAAGGTCGGGTAGGCATGGATGGTGGCGATGAGGCCCGCCACCCCCAGTCGATGGCGCATCGCCAGCGCGACCTCGGCGATCATCTCGCCCGCGCTCGCCCCGACGATGTGTGCGCCCAGGATCGCGTCGCGCTTGCCCAGGATCAGCCGCAGGAAGCCCGCCGTCTGGCCCTCGGTCTGCGCCCGATCGATGCTGGCGAAGGGGATCTGCTGCACGCGCACGGCAGCCCCAAAGCGTTGCCGCGCCTCGGCCTCGGTCAGCCCCACCCGCGCCGCCTGCGGATCGGTAAAGGTCACCCATGGCACGGCAGTCTCATTCAGGGAACGCGCCAAGATCGCGGGCAGCAGCGCGTTGGGGATGGCTACGCCCGCCTGCGCCGCCGCGACGTGGGTGAAGCGATAGCCCCCCGCCACGACATCGCCGATGGCATAGATGTGATTGGCGGAGGTCCGCAGGTGCCGATCAACCGCGACCCCCGCATCGGTGGTGTAGCGCACCCCGGCGGCTTCCAGCGCCAGCCCCGCGACGTTTGGGCTGCGCCCCGTCGCCACCAGCAGCGCCGCCGCCGTGACCGTCGTTGCATCGCTTTCTGCGGCTGCAAGGTGCACTTGGTAGGTTCCATCGCGATGCGCCGCTTCCGCCACCTGGACATGCAAGATGACGCGCACGCCATCCGCCGCCAGCGCCTGCTGCACGACCTGCGACACCTCCGGCTCCTCTTTGGGCAGGAGCCGGGCGGCGCGCTGGACCATCGTCACCTGGCTGCCCAGCCGCGCGAAGGCCTGGCTCAACTCGCAGCCCACCGGACCCCCACCGATGACGATCAGCGAGGGCGGCAACTGCGCGAGATCAAAGACATCCTCATTGGTGAGGTAGGGGATATCCGCGAGGCCCGGCACGGCGGGGATGGCGGGCCGCGACCCCGTCGCCAGCACGAAGCGCTGGCTGGTAAGGGGCATGCCATTCACGGTGAGCGTATGCGCGTTGGTGAAGGTCGCCGCGCCGAACCGCACATCGACGCCCGCGACATACGCCGCCTCTTCGTGGCCGATGGTGGCGATGACGCCCACGATGGTCGCGGCGACCTGTGGCATCGCCACGGTGGGCATCGCAGGACCAAGGCCGCGTTCCTGGCTGTGACGCAGCGTGTGGGCGACCTTGGCGATGTGGATGAGCGTCTTGCTCGGCACACACCCCGCATACAGGCAGTCGCCCCCTAGCCGCTCTTTGTCAACGAGCGCCACCTTCGCACCCAGTTCTTGCGCCAACCGCGCGGCGACCAGGCCGCCTGATCCCCCGCCAATGATCACGAGATCGTAGTCGTACATAGCGCCACCCTTCCTCTATGCTTTGCTGGCTGATGGTACCGTGAATCTCCCCCTCAGATCAAGGAAGCTGGCAGAGCTTGGGCGTCGCTTGCGTCGCACCAACCTTTTCGGGTACAACCAAGAAGATGCTTTTCCTCTGCCATGTACATCCATCAGTATCTTCGTCCTCCCACTTGATAAGGAGCCGCGATGAGCAAAGGTCCCCGATCAGCCAAGGCCAAACCCGCGACCCCCGCGAAGGCTGACACACTACCCGCACCGCCGCTGGCGCGCCCTAGCGCTCTTCCTGTGCCCATCCCCTCGGCCAAGCCAGCGGTGCGGCAAAAGCAAGACGCGGATTACGTCTTCTTCGAGTTGACGCGCAGCATCTGCCCCACCTGTCGCCGCGTCATCGACGCCCAGATCTTGCTGCGCGACAACAAGGTGTATATGCGGAAGCGCTGCCCCGACCATGGCACCTTCGAGGGATTGGTGTATGGCGACGCGCAGGCCTACACCGCCGCCGCGCGCTTCAACAAGCCGGGGACGATTCCGCTGGCCTTTACCACCGAGATCGAGCACGGCTGCCCGCATGATTGCGGGCTGTGCCCCGACCATCAGCAGCATGCTTGCCTGGGCATCATCGAGGTCAATAGCGCG
>JBBQSR010000439.1:0-3626 GCA_038234855.1 Ktedonobacterales bacterium
TGAAGAGCCAGGGCACCCCAGCAGCAGACGATGCCAGTCGCGCGGGGTCTGGGAAGGGTTGGCCCATGATCGGGAGGATGCCAAGCGCGATGAGAAACAAGAGCAGCGGGCTAAGGGCCAAGCCCCACCCCAGCAGGCCAACGCGCCACCGTGTCATGCCGCGGATGAGGTCGGCGACGGCAGCTTTTCCGCCACTCAGGGTCGCGGTCAGGAAAGCGGCGGTAAGTGGCCCGAGCGCGCCGATACCATTCCAGACCGGCGGGACGATGATGCCGATGACCCGCCAGTGCTGCAAGACTAACGGAGACAATAGCGCCCAGGTGATGCCATAAGCCAGCAAGAAATAGGTGATGAGGGGATGTCTGGTAATCCAGCTTCGCATGAATCCGTTCCTTTCGTAGAATAAATGGGAGGGCGCGTCTCCTTCCTACGAACATGTGCAGATGCCCATCAAGGAAGCACGATGGTCAACGCACCGAACTATTGGACCACCATCGCCCCCAGACTAACGCTGGAAATGACCAGCGCAGTATGGTAGTCCCATGTTGTCTTAGGCTCTCTGGTTTTCCCTGCGGCTTTGTACGGTGAGGCCCATCAGCGCCACACCGACGGCCAGGTAGATCCATTGCAGCCAGGAAAGTTGGTGGATCATCAGCACTTCTGCAACGATCCGCCCCACGATGATGGCCTCCGCACCGAAGGCAATCAGATCGGCCCATCGCTGATGGCGCAGCAGCAGCAGCAGGGTCGCAGTCAGAGCACTGCCCCCACCACGACGCTCAAATCACGCCGGGCACGACATAAGAGGTGAAGGGCGTTGCGCGCAGGTAGGCCAGCGGAATCCCCAGGCCATTCGTAGCCATCAGACCGATGCTACCCCCAATTGCCGAGAGCGCCGCAAAAGACGCGATCCCGATGAGCGCCATGTGTATTCGTGCGTGAGTCATGTGTTGGCTCCGTTCAGTTCGGTGACATCGCGCAGGGTGACGATGCATAAGACCAGGCTCGCCATACTGATACCCGCAATGAAGATTTCGACGGCCAGGCTCGTTGGCAAACCTTTGCTGCCAGAAACCACAAAGATCGCGAGAATGCCCATGCTGATGAGGAGGCTAAAGATGAGCAGCGGCACCGCCAAGAGCGCACCCAATGGCCGTCCCCGCCAGAGCAAAACAGCGGTGATGATCAGCGCGGGAAGCAAAAAGGCGAGATCCAGCACATGCACGGGATTGGTCGGCACCGCGGTTTCCAAGACACTCGGCGGTGTCTTGCCCGATAGCAATGCAGGAATGTCCTCGCTTAACCATTGCCCATAAAACAAGAGGGCGACCACGCCAAAAAACACGCTTACTGGTCTCGCTTTGGTCATGGTCGCGAAGGTGGGGGCAAGCTTAGCGAGAGGGAGGTTGACCACGCTGATCGCCAAGGCGTACAAGGATAACCCCAGAATCGCCACATACATCAGAAACAAACGGTTATAGTGGACATCAAACGCATAGATGACGTAGGTGTACACCAAATAGAGGAGGACGCCGCTCCATACCAAGAATGCTTTGATTGAGCCGCGATTGACGAAATACGCCGAGATGAGGAGGATCGTGACCGCGACCAGATTCACGATATCTTGACTCATCCCCTGAATCGCCCCGGAGGATGTTTCATGTGCGTAAGTAGCTTGGCTCAAGATGCCAGCGGCACTCGCAATCATCACCAATATGGCCGCGATAACCGATAACCAAAGTGCCACCTTTGAGATGCGCATGAAGTGCCTTTCACCCTTGCGGAGGGGAGCGTACTTGCAAGACCTGATAGGTCTCTTTACCAACGCCGAGAAGGTCGCTGGCTCCCTCTGCACCCGCTATCCGCCAGGGAGCCATGCGCCTGCATCAACCTTCCCTGCGATGTGCTAGGGTTTGAGCACATCGTTCAAGGCGCGGCGTGGGCTGAGCAAGGCCGTTTGTGTGGCGTAACCCAGCCGGAAGCTGAAGAGCGCCTGCCAGGCGGCATCCCCCACCAGATCCGTGAGGGCGGTGCCGAAACGCCGGTTGGTGCCGAGCACCACTTCGCGGTCGGCCAGCTCGGTCATCTGGTTGAGCGGCTGCATGGCGATGCCCTGGGTCGTTGACCACAAGTGCATCCGTTGCCACAGGCGACCCGCCGCCATCCGTTGCGCGTCATCGCGCTTGTTCGGCACCGCCAGGATGCCAAAGGCCCCGGCGGTCTGCACCTGAGATGCCACCCCTGACAGGAAATAGCTGTTTTGCTGGTCGAGCGACTCAGGCGGTAGCATTTTGCCCAAGACCCGCGTGAAATCGGACAACCCAGCTGCATCCAGGGTGATGCCATCGCGGTGCTGTTGCAGTTCTTGCCAAGTGGCGCGATACCAGATGTTATCATCGGTGTTCATGACTTTGTCCGCGACAAAGGCATGCGCGGCGGCGTTCATGAGATCGCCCACCTGCTTGTGCTGGTCGGCGCTGGTAAACCAGAAGACGCGCACCTGTGCATCGGCATTGAGGGCGCTCAGGGTAGCCAGTGTCGTCTGCTCGACCGTACGCTTGGTATCATAGGGATAGCGATTGGTGTGGCGATGCGGGATGGCCTGATACAATGCCGAGGCACTCACGGCGGCGGGGGTCAGATCGATCTGGGCGATATGGGTCGCATCCGTGGCATCGGGCCGCAAGGTTACGAGGGGAACATACCCATTCGCGGGGGCCGTCAGCACCATATTTTCGATGGCGCACCCCAGCCCAATATGCATCTCGCTCAAAAATGGGTCGGTCAACGTGATGCGCCGACTGAGATCAGCGTACACATCGATCCGGGTGTCGGTGACGTGAAAGAGCCAGGGCTGCGTGTTATGGGCATTGGCCGCGAGGATGGCGGCCCGCACCAGATTGAGCGGACCCGCCGTCGCCGCGCGCCAATCTGCCCAGGGGGCATAGGCGGGGCCTTCACCGGTGCTAAAGACCCCCTGGTCAGCGGCACGCCAGACGCCGCCCCCGACGACCAGGACCGCCGTCCCCGTCCCGGCGAGCGCGAAGATCCGGCGACGACTGAATTTCTGCGGCGCATGGGGCGCGGGTGCGGGGGGTGTCGAGAGCGCGGTTGGCACGACGTCCTCGTGCGAGGCGGGGGTAACCTCAAGCGCCATGGTGGTCTCCTTCAGCGCTGTGTGGCACTGGCACCGATCCCGGCGTTTCCGCGGGCGTGTCCGTGCGGACGACCTCGATGGTGAAGTGGGCGAGCAGCGCGCCCATCGCGCCAACGGCAGCCAGCCATGGGGCGATGAGGGTCCCGATGACGCCGACGGTCAGCGGGATTTCGAGGGCGGTCTGCCCGTCGTGCTTGATGATGATGCGCCGCACATTGCTCTCGTGCAGCAGCGTTTTGACCGTGCTGGCCAATTCATTCCCCAGCACCTGCCATTCTTGGTGCTTTTCGGCGTGCGGTGCGTTCGCGGTGGTACCTGGTTGGGGATGTGTCATGGGGTCGCTCCTTGGGCTGATATGGTCGCGTGACGTTGACGGGTGCTTCTACGGGATGCGGTCCTGTACCGATTGAACCCTTACGCGGTCACAAGCGCATCACGGGTCTGGTGGTTGGCATCACGATCGGCTAAC